>DASVVF010000802.1:0-6212 GCA_036386695.1 Catenuloplanes sp.
GCACGGTGCGCGCCGGCGGCCAGCCGAGGTCCAGGTCGGACCAGTCGGGCAGGGCCGACCGGGCGCCACCGACCAGCGTGGCGCCGAGTCCGGCCAGGGCGAGGAAGGTCGTCACCAGCGCGCCCCGGCCGAGCAGAGCCAGCCACCTGCGCCGTACGCCCGCGTCGTCGACGAAGATCGCGACCGTGGCCTCGCTACGCTGCGCAACGCGGCTCTGCATGCGGTTCCTACCAGGGTTGAGATCGTCGGAGTCCCCGGCATGCCGGCTGGCCCAGGGGTAAGCGCGGCAACCATACTATTGTCGGTCTATTCGGGCATATCGTCCAAGTGGCCCGCTTTTGCCGTCCGATCACGCCGTAACCCCCGTCGGATCGACCGGCCGCGATGCGGGCACGGCCGGACCGCCGGCCATGCGGCGCCCATCGGACGGCGCCGGTCAGCCGACCGCGGCGGCCGCCGCCCGCCCGGCGGTCCGGCCGGAGAACAGGCAGCCGCCCAGGAACGTTCCCTCCAGGCTGTTGTAACCGTGCATCCCGCCCCCGCCGAACCCGGCGACCTCGCCGGCGGCGTACAGGCCGGGCAACGGCTGCCCGTCGGCGCCGAGCACCCGGCCGGACAGATCGGTGTGCAGCCCGCCGAGGGTCTTGCGGGTCAGGATGTTGAGCCGTACGGCGATCAGCGGCCCGGCCTCGGGGTCCAGCAGCCGGTGCGGGGTGGCCACCCGGACCAGCCGGTCCCCCCGGTAGCGCCGGGCTCCCCGGATCGCGGTGATCTGGGCGTCCTTGGTGAACGGGTTGGCGATCTCCCGGTCCCGGGCCACGATCACCCGCTCCAGGGCGGCCGGGTCGATCAGCGGCTCGTCGGTCAACCTGTTCATGCCCGCCACCAGCTCCGGCAGCGTGCCGGCGACGACGAAGTCGGCACCCTTGTTCTTGAACGCCTCGACCGGCGCGGGGGCACCCGGGCGGATCCGGCTCAGCACCTGCCGGATAGTCCGACCGGTCAGATCGGGGTTCTGCTCGGACCCGGAAAGCGCGAATTCCTTCTGTATGATCTTGTCGGTCAGGACGAACCAGCTGTAGTCGTGACCGGTGCCCATCAGGTGCCGCAGGGTGCCCAGCGTGTCGAAGCCCGGAAAGAACGGCGCCGGCAGCCGACGGCCGAGAGCGTCCAGCCACAGCGAGGACGGACCGGGCAGGATCCGGATGCCATGATCGGGCCAGATCGGATCCCAGTTCCGCAGCCCTTCGACGTAGTGCCACATCCGGTCCGGGTTGATCACCCGGCCGCCGGCGGCCTCGGTGATACCGAGCATCCGGCCGTCGACATGCGCCGGAACGCCGGCCACCATCCGCTTGGGCGGAGGGCCCAGCCGGGCCGGCCACGACCTGCGGACCAGCTCATGGTTGCCGCCGATGCCCCCCGACGTGACAATCACCGCCTGCGCCGTCAGCTCGAAGTCACCCACCGCGGTCCGCGAGCTGGGCCGCCCGCGGGCGGCGGTGCTGGGTTCCAACACCGCACCGCGCACCCCGGTGACGACACCGCCGGAGGTGACCAGGGCGTCGACCCGGTGGCGGAACCGCAACCGCACCAGCCCGCCTTCGACGGCCGCGCGGACCCGCCGCTCGAACGGCTCGACCACGCCGGGGCCCGTACCCCAGGTGATGTGGAAGCGCGGCACCGAGTTGCCGTGCCCCTCGGCCCGCCCGTCACCACGCTCGGCCCAGCCGACGACCGGGAACAGCCGATGCCCCATCGAGCGCAGCCACGGGCGCTTCTCCCCCGCCGCGAAGTCGACGTACGCCCGCGCCCACCGGCGCGGCCAGTGGTCCTCGTCGCGGTCGAACGCGGCACTACCCAGCCAGTCCTGCCACGCCAGCTCGGGCGAGTCGCGGATTCCCATCCGGCGCTGCTCCGGGGAGTCGACCAGGAACAGCCCGCCGAACGACCAGAACGCCTGACCGCCGAGATTCTGCTCCGGCTCCTGGTCGAGCAGCAACACCCGCCGGCCACTGTCGGCCACCTCGGCCGCCGCCACCAGCCCGGCCAGGCCGGCGCCCACCACGATCACATCCGCATCCACACCTGCGAGCCTACGTATCGCGATGCCAAAAGCAGGTCGTACGATGACGAAGTTCGGTCGACTGTTTGTCACCACGGTGACAACCCCCAATCCAAGAAGGTGATCAACGCGGCGGCGGTCCAGGACATCGAGCCCCGCCTCGCCGAGCTGGGCCCGCACGTCGGTGACCGGTTACGGGCCAGCCGGGCCGACCTGCACACCCGGTTGCTGGCCGCCACCCGGGCGGCGATGCGGGCGCAGGGCCGGTCACTGACCGGCGGACAGGGCCGCGGACTGGAACTCGGCGTGGAAACCGCCGTCCTCGAGTTCGTCGAAGCGGTCGCCGACCCCGCCCGGGACCTCGAACCGACCCGCGCCGTGTTCCGGAGCCTCGGTCGCACCGAGTTCCTTGAGGGGCACCGGGTCGACGCACTGCGCTCGACCCTCACCCTGGGCGCCCGGGAGATCTGGTCCTTCCTCGTCGAGCTGGGGGACGGCGGCCGGCTCTCCCCGGCCGAGCTGTACATCCTCGCCGCCGCGCTGTTCGGCTACGTCGACGCCCTGGCCGGCGCCGCCACGCAGGGATACCTCGCGGAACAACGCAACGCGTCACACGACTGGGCCATCGCCCGCCGCCGGTTGATCACCCTGCTCGTCCAGCCGGACCCGGCCGCCGCCACCGCCCTGCGCGCCGCCGCCGAGGCCGCCCGGTGGCCGCTCCCCCGGGCGCTGGCCGTGGTCAGCGCCGACGGTACCGACGCGGATCAGCTGGCCCGGGCCGCTGGCGGGGGCACTCTGGGCGCCGTCATCGACGACGTTGACCGCCTGGTCGTTCCGGACCCGGGAACACCGGGGCGCCTACCGAGGCTGCGACAGGCCCTCGCCGGACGCCGGGCCTCGATCGGGCCGACCGTACCGCTGGAACAGGCCCGCCGGTCGTACCGGATGTCGGCGCGGGCCCTGGAGCTGCAGCGGGCTGGAGTGCTGCCCGACGGGCTGCTCAACTGCGACGACCACCTGCTCCCCCTGCTGACCGCCTGGGAGCCTTGGCTGGCGGAGCGGCTGGCCGCCCAGACCCTCGCGCCGCTCGACAACCTCGCCGAAACGGCCCGGCAGACCTTGGCCGAGACGCTGCTGGCCTGGCTACGGGCCCAGGGCCAGGTCATCCCCGCCGCCCGCGAGCTGCGGGCCCATCCGCAGACCGTCCGGTACCGCCTGCGTACCCTGCGTGGGTTGTTCGGCGCCACCCTGGACGATCCCGACGCCCGACTGCGGCTGTATGTCGCTCTGCGGCACCGGGCCTGGGCGCGCGCATCGCGGCCGTAGCCGGCGGCGGATTCCGCGTCGGTCAGGTGGCCGGAGCGCGACGGCGCAGCGGCGGCGGCGGAGGCAGCCGCTTGGCCCGCACCAGCACCTGCCGCTTGCGGCGTTCCACGCCGTCGTGGTTCACCTCGACCCCTTCGACCCGGTACCACTCCTCGTTGTCGTACCAGATCGGACTCTTCCAGTCGACGCGCTCGACCCGCAGGGTCAGCGGACCGAATCCGTAGCAGTAGTCGGGTTCCGCGAAGACCCGGACCGGCCAGGCGGGCGCGTTCACTGTGACCCGCACCGTTCGGGGCGGGAAGGCGTCGCGGCGGCATTGTCCATCGTGTACTCCTCCGTAACGGGTCCGCTGCGGCAGTGGGACGGTCGGCGCTCGCGGTCACCGTCCGGCTGGTGGGGAACGGACGGTCAACGACCCCAGCGCTGGTTCGCGCGGTGCCAGGTCGACGTGGGTCGCTCGCCGCACCCCCGACACCTCAGCACCCCGCCGCATCGGGGACACCAGGAATTGGCACGGCGTAGGTACCACCCGAGGGCCACCCCCGCGCACATGAAGACGAGCGCTACCCCGGCGAGCAGAGGAGCCATAGCGCTCATCGCGCCGGGCGCCCGTCAGTGCGACCCGGGCCCGTCGATCGGCGGACGCCCGGCCACCCCGACACAACAGTGTGCCGCCGGTGGCGGCCGGGGCCGCGCGGCCGGCAGGGATGGGGTGGAGCCGACCTGGCGGTGGGAACGGAGATCATGGTGCGCCTCCCGCTCGGGCAATTTCCCTTGGTCGTCCGACTAGCGGAGACGTGCCGCGGCTGCGTGCGGCTGGTACGCGTGGTGTTCGACATCGCGGGCCGTCCTGTCACCGTCGGTGGACCGTCGCCCTTTGCCGTACGTGCGTTATCATGCTCTGGTTCCGGTGCGGAATCAAGCGCGGATGCACGTGCATTTGCGCGCCGCCCGCCCCGGGCACACCCCACCGCCTGACGGCCGTGCGTCGTCGCCCTCAACCGACCTGGAGTATTTGATGGACACCTTCACCAACGGCACGGCCGTCACCGAACTGCCCGCCGCCCTGGCCTGGCAGAAGAGCCGGCGGAGCAATCCCAGTGGGAACTGTGTGGAGTTGGCCGTGCTACCCGACGACGCGGGCATCGCCATGCGCAACTCGCGCGATCCGCACGGCCCGGCGCTGATCTACACGCCGGCCGAGATCCACGCGTTCATCCTGGGGGCGCGGGACGGCGACTTCGACCATCTGCTCTGACGATCCGCACGCCGAGGCACGTCCACGGCCGACGCCGTAGGCTGTGGGCCCCAACCGGGGCCCACAGCCACCGGTCAAAGCCGAAGAGCCGCGGCGCTGCGCCGGGTCACAGGCTCTGCCGGGGTCAACAGGCTCTGCCGGGTCACAGGCTCTGCCGGGTCACAGGCCCTGCTCGGTCACCTCATGCAGGATCTTGCCCAGTAGGGTGGCGGTGCTGCCGGGCGGCTCGGCCTCGATGCAGAGCCGCTCCATGGCGATGGCGTAGTTGTCCACGTCGTCGCGCTTGTCGAGGTAGAGGGCACTGGTCAGCTGCTCCACGTAGACGACGTCGGGCAGCTCGGGCTCCGGGAAACGCAGGATGGCGAACGGCCCGCCGGCGGCGGCGTGCCCTCCGGTGTCGAACGGGATGATCTGCAGCCGGATGTTCGGCACCTTCGACGCTTCGATCAGCGACTCGATCTGCGCCCGCATGACCTCCGGGCCACCGATCGGACGACGCAGCACCGCTTCGTCGATAACCGCCCACAGCTGCGGCGGGTTGGGCCGGTTCAACACCTGCTGGCGGGCCTGGCGCAGTTGCGTGCGCCGCTCCAGCTCCTCAGCGGAGGCACCGGCGTGCCCGAGCGTGATCACCGCCCGGGCGTAGTCGCGGGTCTGCAACAGGCCCGGCACGAACTGGATCTCGTACGTGCGGATCAACGCGGCCGCGGCCTCCAGGCCGAGGTACGACTGGAACCAGGTGGGCAGGATGTCGCCGTACTGCTGCCACCAGCCCGGCGAGTTCGCCTGCCGGGCGAGGGACAACAGCCCGCCGCGCTCCTCTTCGCCGAGCACGCCGTAGAGGGTGAGCAGGTCGGCGATGTCGCGTTCCTTGAAGCCGACCCGGCCGAGTTCCATCCGGCTGATCTTCGACCCGGAGGCGCGGATCTCCCAGCCCGCGTCGTCGCGGCTCAGCCCCTTTGCCTCGCGCAACCGGCGAAGCTGGGCGCCGAGCAGGATCCGCAGCACCGTCGGGCCGCTGCCCAGCGGATCTTCCGGAGGCCCCGCCATCAGCTGTCCACCTCCCCTGGTCCGCCGCGCCGCAGCAATGACCGCACCGCCGGGCACGATCCCCGCCGGTGGGGATGCCCCATGCCGGCGGGCCGCTCCGCCGCGGCCGTCCTGAGCGGGACCGCGCGGGCGGCGCGGCGTCCCCGCCGACTGCCGGGAGCTGTCGGCGAGACGGGACGGGCGGCGTGCCGGTCACTGCGACTGCGCATCATGGCGAACCTCTGTGTCGTTGGTGGTCGACGCAACAGACGAACCAAACGATCTCGGGGGGAGAACGGTGCTGCTGGCGCCAGGCGAACCTCCGCGTCTGATGTGGCGGGTGCACGTGCAGATGATTGTGCCAACTCACTTGATGCAGAACATGCTATCCGCACGGTCGGACGTACGCTCGTCAAGTTGGCACCCGGCGGGGCCGCGATCGCACCCGGGGGGCGAGCCGCGGGCCGGATAGCTGCTGGTTACGCCAGGTAGCGGCGGTGACGCAGCGCGACGGGACCGGCGGCCGGCGTGGCA
>DASVVF010000803.1:0-3199 GCA_036386695.1 Catenuloplanes sp.
CCTAGCTGGTCCCTGGCTGGAGGTCCCATGTCCAACGTGAGTGTGCCCGTCCGGCAGACCGACCCCTATCGGCAACCCCACATGTCGCTGCAGTTGACCACGTCCGGCGCGGTGGCGGTGGTAAAGGTCACCGGGGAGGTCGACGCCGATAACGCCCACCTGATCCCCGAGCTCGTCGACTGCCTGCCCGCCCACCAGCTCCAGCGCCTGGTGCTGGACCTGGTCGAGGTGACCTTCATCTGCGCGGCGGGCGCGCACGCCCTGGTACGGGTACGGGAGACCGTCACGGTCGCGGCCGGGCAGTTGATCGTGCGCGACCCTTCCCCGGTGGTGTTGACGGTGCTCGCCGGCTGCCGGGTGATCCAGGCTTTTCAGATTCACCGCACCCAGACCCGACGACCTGCCGTGCCCGCCCTCACCCCTCCCGGGCGGTCGGCGGCGCAGCGCTGAGGACCACCGCGAAGGTGTGTCCCCGGTCAGCCGGCAACTGGTACGGGGGCAGCACGCCGGGCCCACACGAGGCTGATCCCAGGCCGTGCTGGGCCAGGTCAACGTTGATGATGACCCGGTCACCGGGCTTCAGGTCGTGCGGATGCCGGGCGGCGTCGAGGTCTTCGCTGCTCCAGCGTCGTACCGTCAGCTCGAAGGTCGGCTCACCGTCGACCCGCAGCCCGGTGCCGTCGGGCGCGGTGATCCGGGCCCACCGGACGGCGGTGCGGTTGCCGTTCTCCTGCGGGAAGACGTACGGGGTCTGCAGGTCGTCCACCCGGCGGGTGTAGTGGCCGATCCGGGCGGCCTGCCGGCTGTCGGCGTACGCCTCGCCGGGGCCCCCGCCGAACCACTCGACCGTGTCCAGGGCTTCCGGTCCGGCCAACCGCAGGCCCACCCGGGGTAGCACGCCGGTCCAGGGGCCGACCGGCTCGGTGGCGACGGCCAACCGCAGCCGGTCCCCGTCCGCGGTCCACCGGTACGTCGCGAGTACGCCCAGGTCGGTGCCGGCCGGCGCGACCCGGGTGCGGACGACGAACTCGGCACCGTCGACACCGACCTCGATCACCCGGTGCCGCAGCCGGTGCAGCCCGATGCGGCGCCACTCCCGCGCCACCGCGTCTCGCACGTCACGCGGCGGGTCGTCGTTGTCGGTGGGGGCCCGCCACAGGTCGAGCCGTGGCCCGGTCACCGGCAGATCGCCGAGCCGGACCAGCAACCCGGTGCGCGGGTCGAACCGACCGGACCCGACCCGCACCGTCCCCCCGTCGCCCGTGTCGACCCGCACCGGCGCCGGGCCGGTCGGCGCCTGCCCGGCGGGTCCGGTGCTTGCGGGTCCGGTGGTTGCGGGTCCGGTGGGGAGCTGTTCGCCGGAGGGCTGGCTGGTCGGGCCGGTGGGACGGTCCGGCGCCGCCTGCGTCAGGCTGACCTGCGCCCAGGCGACCTCGTGACCGGCCGGTGCCCACGGCTCATCCCGGGCCAGCAGCGCCCGGACCGTCAGCCAGACCTCCCCCCGGACCTGTGCGCCGGTTCCGGTCTGTGTGGCTGCTCCGGTTCGTGTGGCGGTTCCGGTCTGTGTGGCGGTTCCGGGGCCGGCGTCGGGGAGCTTCGGCACCGGCATCGTGGCCTGCCGGCCCGGGGCGACCACCGGGACGTCAAGCTCGCCCTCGGCGACGGCCTCGCCGTCGCGTTCCACCAGCCAACCGAACCTCAGGTGGCTGGTGTCGCGGAAGTCGTACCGGCTGGCGACGGTGACCGTGCCGGCGGGCAGATCGACGCGGATCCCCACCGGCTCGATGACCTTCTTGTACTCCACCAGGCCCGGCGAGGGGGTGCGGTCCGGGAAGACCAGCCCGTCGGCGATGAAGTTGGCGTCGTGCAGCGGCTCGCCGAAGTCGCCGCCGTAGGCGAAGAAGTCCCCGCCACCGTCCGGGCGTGGTGCGCGCACGCACTGGTCGATCCACTCCCAGACGAACCCGCCCTGGCAGCGTGGGTAGGCGTCGAACAGCTCCTGGTAGTCGGTCAGCCCACCCGGGCCGTTGCCCATCGCGTGGGCGTACTCGCACAGGATGAACGGCAGCGCGCGGCGGTGGGCGTCGGCGGCCGGGTCGGCGGTGACCGGTTCCGCACCCCGGCCGATCGCGGCCACCTCGTCGGGCGAGGCGTACATCCGGCTGTAGCAGTCGGTGTAGGCGCTGTCCTGGTCCCCCTCGTAGTGGATCAGCCGATCGGGGTCGCGGTCGCGGATCCAGCCGGCCATGGCGGCCAGGTTCCGACCGGTGCCGGCCTCGTTGCCCAACGACCAGGAGATGACGCTGGGGTGGTTCTTGTCGCGTTCCACCATCCGGCGGGCGCGGTCGAGCAGGGCGGGCTCCCAACGCGGGTCGTCGCTGGGGTTGCCCCGCCACCGGCTGCCGCTGAATCCGTGGGTTTCCAGGTCACACTCGTCGATGACCCACATTCCCAGCTCGTCGCAGAGGTCCAGGAACGCCGACGCCGGCGGGTAGTGACTCGTCCGTACGGCGTTGATGTTGTGCCGTTTCATCAGCAGCAGATCGGCGCGCATGACGGCGAGCGGCACGGCGCGTCCCGTGTCCGGGTCCCACTCGTGCCGGTTCACCCCGCGCAACCGGATCGGCGTGCCGTTCACGGTCCACCGGCCGTCGGTGAGCGCGACGGTCCGGAAGCCGATCCGCACGCTGGCGCGCTCGGTGTCGGTGGCCACCTCGGCGGCGTACAGCCGGGGCGACTCGGCCGACCACGGTTCGACCCCGTCGATCTGATGTGGACCGGCGGCGTCGACGTCGACCAGGCCGAACTCGGCGACGGTCAGCCGGGCCGGCACCGGGGTGTCGACACGCAGGGTGCCGCGCCCGGTGCGGTGGTCGAAGTCGGCGTGCACGAAGACGTCCGCCAGACCGCCGTCCGGTCGGGCGAGCAACCGCACCGATCGGAAGATGCCCGAGAGCCACCACATGTCCTGGTCTTCCAGGTAGCTGCCGGCGGACCACTGGTGCACCCGTACCGCCAGCACGTTGCGGCCCGGCCGCAGCAGGCCGCCGACGGCGAACTCCGCGGGCAGCCGGCTGCCCTTGGCGTGCCCCAGCTCCGCGCCGTTCAACCACACCTTGTAGCAGGAGTCGACGCCCTCGAAACGGATCACCGCGGGACCGCCGGGCCAGCCGGCCGGCAGGTCGAAGACCCGGCGATA
>DASVVF010000804.1:0-3187 GCA_036386695.1 Catenuloplanes sp.
CATGCCGCCTCCTCTAGGTAAGCGCTTTCCAGGGCACCTTACTGGGATCCGGCCGCAACAGGCAAGGGCTTTCCCCTACCCGTCGAAGCGGTTGTCCGGGCAAGATATCCTGCAACCGCGCTCGCCGGCGGCCGGCAACTCCCCCGCGGCCCGGGTGAGGACGCCACCCGGCGGTCCACCGCGCGAGCCGGGCGTCCGCCCGACCTGGAGCCGGGCCGGAATGCGGAGAGAGGCAGGCGCCATGGCCACGCTGGCCGACGTCGCGCGACGGGCGGGCGTCTCGCCCGCCACCGCGTCCAGGATCATCAACGGCAGCGCCAAGCCGGTCACCGAGGCGCTGCGGGAACGGGTCCTCGCCGCCGTCGACGAGCTGCAATACGTGCCCAACGCGCACGCGCAGTCGCTGGCCCGGGCCAACCGCAGCGCCATCGGAGTGATCGTCCACGACGTGTCCGACCCGTATTTCGCCGAGATCATGCGGGGCGTCCAGCGGGTGGCCATCCAGCATGGCCGGCTGGTCATCATCTGCAACAGCTACCGCGATCCGGAGAAGGAACTCGAGTACGTCGAGCTGCTGCGCGCGCACCAGGTGGCGGCCATCGTGCTGGCCGGCTCCGGCTACCACGACCCCACCTACACCGCGCTGCTCAACAGCAAGCTGAGCGCCTATGAGCACACCGGCGGCCGGGTCGCCGTCATCGGCCGGCACGAGCACGCCGGGGATGCCATCGTCCCAGCCAATGAGATGGGCGGCTATCTCCTGGGGACGGAGCTGTACGTGCTGGGGCACGAGAACTTCGGTGTGATCGCCGGCCCCAAGGTGCTGACCACCACCACCGACCGGCTCGCCGGGTTGCGGCGCGCGGCCCGCGAGCACGGCCACAAGCTGCCGGCCCGGCGCATCGTGTACGCCGACTTCGACCGGCACAGTGGGGCCGCGGCCGCGGCCGCGCTGCTCGACGCGGAGCCCGGGCTCACCGCGATCGCCGCCCTCAACGACTCGATGGCCATCGGCGCGCTGGCCCTGCTGCGGACCCGCCGGATGGCCGTACCGGAGCAGATGACCGTGGTCGGCTTCGACGACATGCCGATCGCCCGGGACGTCACACCGGCGTTGACCACGGTGCGGTTGCCGCTGACCGAGATGGGTGCCCGGGCGATGACCCTGGCGCTCAACCCGCGCCCCGAGGGCGAAGGTCCGCGGATCGAGGAGGTGGGGACGGAGCTGATCCGGCGGGACAGCGCGGGTCCCCCGTACCCGGGGCGGGGCCGACCCGGTTCCTGAAGAAACCCGCAGCCGATTCCGGCGAGTCGCTGGACCGATCATCGTACGTGTGTTCGAATACTTGCCATGCGCTGGGAAAACCTGTCGGTCGCCACCGACACGAGCCCCCCGGAAAGGGCAGCGCCGGCGGCACCACCCCTGCCGCTGGCGTTGCCCGGCGCAACCGTGCGCACCTTCCCCACCCCGGACTTCGCCGGCATGACGTTCTACGAGGTGCGGGCCAGGTCGATCATCAACCGGGTGCCGGGCGCGTCCCAGGTGCCCTTCGAGTGGACGATCAACCCCTATCGCGGGTGCAGCCACGCCTGTTCCTACTGCCTCAGTGGGGACACCCCGATCCTGATGGCCGACGGTCGCACCCGGCCACTTGGCGAGTTGCGCACCGGGGACGCCATCTACGGCACCAGCACCGACGACGACGGCCACCGGCGATATGTGGCGACCACCGTCCTCGACCACTGGCCGACCACCCGCCAGGCATACCGGGTCACCCTGGCCGATGGCACGGTGCTGGTGGCCAGTGGGGATCACCGGTTCCTCACCGGGCAGGGCTGGCGGCACGTCGTCGACGCGGCCCCGGGCGCCGGGCGGCGCGCCCACCTGGACGTCGGCACCCAGCTGCTCGGCGTCGGGCACCGCGGCGAGGCACCGGCCATCGGCGCCCCCGTCCGCGCTCCGGCGTCGCTCACCGTGCTGTCGGTGCAGGCCAGCGCGGCACAGCTGCCGCTCTACGACATCACCACCGGCACCGGCGACTTCATCTCCAACGGCGTGGTCAGCCACAACTGCTTCGCCCGCAACACCCACACCTACCTCGATCTCGACGCCGGCCACGACTTCGACTCCAAGATCATCGTCAAGGTCAACGCCGGGCAGCTGGTGCGGCGCGAGCTGGCCGCGCCGCGCTGGCAGGGCCAGCACATCGCGATGGGCACCAATGTCGACTGTTACCAGCGCGCCGAGGGGCGGTACCGGCTGATGCCGGAGATCCTCGCCGCGCTGCGCGACTTCGCGAATCCGTTCTCCATCCTGACCAAGGGCACGCTGATCCTGCGTGACCTGCCACTGTTGCGCCAGGCCGCGCAGGTGACCCGGGTCGGCATCTCGTTCTCGGTCGGCTTCGTGGACGAGGCGATGTGGCGTGCCGTCGAGCCGGGTACGCCGAGCCCGCGCCGCCGGCTGGACGCCGTCCGGGCGCTGACCGACGCCGGCTTCCCGGTCGCTGTGCTGATGGCCCCGATCCTGCCCGGGCTCACCGACTCGGCCGAGTCCATCGACGCGACCGTGGCCGCCGTCGCCGCGGCCGGGGCGGCCAGCGTCACCCCACTGGCCCTGCACCTGCGCCCCGGCGCCCGGGAGTGGTACGCGCAGTGGTTGACCCGGGCACACCCGGGCTTGGCGGCGCGCTACCGCGAGCTGTACCGCGATGGGTCGTACCTGCCGCAGGCCTACCAACGCGAGGTGGCCGCCCGGGTCCGGGTCGCGGCCCGGCGACACGGGCTACCGACCGCCGCTGCCGATGCCGCCCGCGCGGCACCACCGTCCGGCGCCGCGCGGGCGGCGGAACCGGCGGGCGCGGAAGAGGGTGCCGCGCTCGCGGCGGACGACCCCGGTGTGGCGGCGCCCGGCGAGCAACTCAGCCTGCTCTGAGCCGGCCGGCCGCCGGCAGCCCAACGGGGCCGGCGGCAGCGCAACGGGCCGGCGGCATCGACGGGTTGGTCGTCGGGCAGACTGCTGAGCTGGCACGCCGCTACAGTCGGGAAGGTGAGAAGCCCGCAACGGATCCTGGCCGACGCGACCGTCATCGCGGTCGTCGGCGCCTCCCGAGAGCCCGGCAAGGCAGCGCATTCGGTGCCGTTGCAGATGCTGCGGTACGGCTGGCGCATCATCCCGGTCAACCCG
>DASVVF010000805.1:0-3441 GCA_036386695.1 Catenuloplanes sp.
GTCCGCGAGCTGGCCGCGGCCGGGCAGATCGGCATCGGGGTGGTCACGCCGTTCCGCCCGCAGGCCGATGCCATCGAGGCGGCGGTGCTGGCCGAGCTGTCGGTGGCCGAGATCGAACGGCTCGAACTGCGGGTCGGCACCGTGCACGCCTTCCAGGGCAGCGAGGCCGACGTGGTGGTGGCCTGCCTCGGTGTGGTCGACGCGGACCCACCGGGTCGGCTGCGGTTCCTCACCGACCCCCATCTGTTCAACGTTCTGGTGACCCGGGCCCGGCGCCGGATGGTGGTGATCACCTCCCTGACCCGCGCCGAGGGGCTGGTCGCCGAGTATCTCGCCCACGCCGGGCAACCGCCGCCGGCGCCCGCCGATCCGCCGGTCGCGCCGGGCTGGACCGCGACGCTGGCCGCGGAGCTGGGCCGGGCCGGGCTGCCGGTGCGCCCGGGCTACCCGGTCGGCCGCTGGCGGATCGACCTCTGCGTCGGGCAGGGCGCTGACGCGGTCGGGTTGATCTGCGCCGTTCATCCGGCCGGGCCGCTGGCCCACGTCGCGCGCCAGCGCGCGCTCACCCGGGCCGGCTGGCGTCTGATCGACGCGTTCGCCAGCCGCTGGGCCGCAGATCCGGCGCGGGCCGCGGTGGAGTTGTCGGTACAGCTGAGCGCCGTTCGGGCGGGCCGGTCGGGATAACCGCGCCGCGGTTGCTCCATTTCCCTCCACCACCGCCGGATCGCCGCACACCGCAGCGGCGCAATGGGCCGGAATTGGCCGATTCGCCCCTCGCCCGGCCTCCGATACGGAGATCATGTCGGAAACCGGACGGGCTCTCGGCGCCGTTCCGCTCCACCGCGGCATTCCCGGCCTGACGTGCGCTTTTGGGCAGCGCAATGATCGGTTGTGAGGCCATTTCCGGTTGCAGGTGGAGGGAAGTGGAGTACAGTGGGGCGCAGTGGCGGGGCCGTGTCCATGGACCCGCCGGCCCTGGGGATCGAGCGGCCCGCGAAGCCGTGGAGGGCGAGGGGGCGCTGATGTTTCTCGGCACCCACATGCCGCGCCTCGATGACAAGGGCCGGCTGATCCTCCCCGCCAAGTTCCGGGACGAGCTGGCAGGAGGTGTCGTGATCACCAAAGGGCAGGAGCGCTGCCTCTACGTCTTCCCGATGCCGGAGTTCCAGCGCATCGCCGGGCAGTTGCGTGAGCAACCGGTCACCCACAAGGCAGCCCGGGCCTACAGCAGGGTCTTCTTCGCCAGTGCCCACGACGAGGTGCCGGACAAGCAGGGCCGGGTGACCATACCCGGGCACCTGCGCGAGTACGCCGGCCTGCACCGCGAGCTTGTCGTGATCGGCGCCAGCACCCGGGTGGAGATCTGGGACAAGCAGGCCTGGGAGCACTACCTCGCCGACAGCGAAGACGACTTCGCCGACATCCAGGAGGGGGTGCTGCCCGGCGGACTGTAAGGCGTGGCACTGGTGTGGGTCGCCGCGATGACCCGCGTGATGCCGTCGCCCGCCGTACTGCGAGATCTCCAGCCGCTCGGTGCTCCTGACGCCTCTTCCCCGGCGTCAGGCGCGCGGTTCCGGTGCCGGCAAGTAGCCGACACCGGTACCAGAGCGGATGGGGATCTGGCGGTACGGACGCGACGGCGTTTCAACACCGGGCGGGCTTGGGACGCGGCGGGCGATGGGGGTCGACATGGGGGAGCTTCGCGGCACACACGTGCCGGTGCTGCTCGAGCGCTGCCTCGAGCTGCTCGCCCCCGCGCTCGACCGCGAGTCGGCGGTCCATGTCGACGCAACCCTCGGTCTCGGCGGGCACGCCGAGGCGGTGCTGGCGGCCCATCCCGGGGCGGTCCTGATCGGACTCGACCGCGACACCGAGGCGCTGGCCCATGCCCGGCGCAGGCTCGCCCCGTACGAGCAGCGGGTGCATCTGGTGCACGCCGTCTACGACGAGCTACCCGAGGTGTTGGACCGGCTCGGTTACCGGCAGGCGCACACCGTGCTCTTCGACCTCGGTGTCTCGTCACTGCAGCTCGACGCGCCCGACCGTGGGTTCGCCTACTCCCGGGAGGCGCCGCTCGACATGCGGATGGACCAGGGCCGCGGCATCACCGCCGCGGAGGTGGTCAACGGCTACGAGCCGGGCCCGCTGGTCCGGGTGCTGCGGGTGTACGGCGAGGAGAAGTTCGCCTCCCGGATCGTCGAGGCCATCGTGCGGGAGCGGGCCAGGGCGCCGATCACCTCGTCGGTGCGGCTGGCGGAGCTGGTCCGGGACGCGATTCCGGCGGCCGCCCGCCGTACCGGGGGTAATCCCGCAAAAAGAACGTTTCAGGCGTTGCGGATCGAGGTAAATGGCGAGCTGGCCGCGCTGGAGGCAGCCGTGCCCGCGGCCCTGGACGCGCTCGCGCCGAAGGGACGCCTGGTGGCGATGTCCTACCACTCGCTGGAGGACCGCATCGTCAAGCAGGCACTCGCGGGTCGGGTCCGCAGTACCGCGCCGGTCGACCTGCCGGTCGAACCGCCCGGAACCGGGCCGACGATGCGGCTGCTGACCCGCGGCGGCGAGCCCGCGACCGAGGCGGAGGTCGCGGTCAACCCGCGCGCCGCGTCGGTGCGGCTGCGGGCGGTGGAACGGATAGGCAACGGCGCACCATCGGGGGCCGCCCGCGAACGGCCCACGATGTCCACGACGCACCGTCGGCGTGGGGGTGCGGGTCCGCGGCAACGACGAGGCACCACAGCAGAGGGGGAGGGGACATGAACATCAACGAGCGCCACGACCGTGCGGACACGGCGCGGCGCAGGGCGGCGCAGGCCGTACCGCGGTCGGGGGGCCGGACCACGGTGCAGTCGGCGGCGCGGGAAACAGTGGAGTCCAGGGACACCGCCGCCGGTGTCGCGGCGGAGCGCAGGGCGGCCGGGGCCGGGGGGACCCGCCGCTATCCGACCCAGGGCACCGCCGCCCTGCTGGTCGACGAACCGGTCCGGGCGGGCGACAGCGGCGACGCCGCGGTCAGCACCGCGGCGCCCCGGCTCAAGGTCGCGCCGCCGCCGCCGGTAGCGGTCCCGCGGGCACCGTTCGTCGCCCTCGTGCTGGTCGTGGTGGTGGCCGGCGTGCTCGGCATTCTGCTCATCAACGTGAAGACCAACCAGAACGCGTTCCGCATCGACACCCTGCGCAAGCAGCAGTCGGCACTCGATCTGCGCCAGCAGCAACTGGAGAAGGAGATCGCCGAGAACGAGTCGCCGGGCAACCTGACCGCCCGGGCCCGCACGCTGGGTCTGGTCGAGCCGGGACCGCCGGCCTTCATCCGGCTGCCCGACGGCAAGATCATCGGCGTGCCGCGCCCGGCGAGCGGCCAACCGGCCATCACCAGCCAGCAGGGCGCCGCCGGTACCCAGGGCGCCGCCGGTACCCAGGGCGCCGCCGGTACCCAGGGCGCCG
>DASVVF010000806.1:0-2729 GCA_036386695.1 Catenuloplanes sp.
GGCCAAGCGGGCCGTGCGGCGTACCGGACGGCGACGCGGCGGCACCGACCGGCCGGCCGCCGAAGCCCCCGCCGGCAGCGACGACCGGGAGCCCGACGCCGCCGACCCGGTCGAGGTGGTCCCGGTGCGGCGGGTCCGTTCGCTGGTCATCGCCGGTTTCTCGGCCCTGCTGGGGGTCGGCCTGATCCTCGGGGCGCAGACCTCCGGACCGGATTCCCGGGCTCCGTACGCCATCGTGGTCTTCGGGGTGCAGTTGCTGTTCATCCTGGCCTGGACGATGGCCATCCGCCCGCCGGCGGTCCGGACGGTCGCCGGCGTCGCCGTGGCCGTCGCGGCCGCCGCCGACGCTGCGGCGGTGCTGACGCGCTCCGCGTCGCTGTTCCCGGTGTTCCTCGTCGCCCTCGGCGGCTTCGGGTTGGCGATCCTCGGGCAGTTGCTGCGCCGCGCCGACCGGGCCCGGATCACCGACACCGTGGGCTCGACGCTGATGATCATCGCCGGCGTGGTGTCGTTCGCGACGCTGATCGTGCTGACCCGGCGGCCGGCCGGCACCCAGGCGGTGGTGCTGTGCCTACTGGCGGCGGGGGTGTCGCTGATGGTGGCCCGGCTGGTGGACATCGTCTTCCCGCGGCCGCGGATGGCACCGCAGGTGCCCCGGGGAGCGACCGGTGTGGTTCTCGGCGCCATGCTGGGTACGCTCGTCAGCGCCGTGGTCGGCAGGTACCTGGTGGGCTTCAGTCCGACGAGCGCGGCCGTGGTCGGCCTGGTCGCCGCAGGGGTCGCCGGGCTGGCCGATCTGGCGGTGAACTACGCCGAGGCCGGGCGGCAGATGGCCGGCGACGCGCCAACCTTCTGGGTGGCCCGGCACATGCAGGGCCCGCTCGGCGGGTTCGCCCTGGCCGCGCCGGGGGCGTACGCGATCACGGTGTTCTACCTCGGTTGAGCGCGGCAGCGGTGACGGTGACCGGTTTTCCGGGTGGGCGGGATACCGGCTGTGCGCCGGCGTGGCCGCGGCGTGGATCGGGTAGAGAACGCGGGCCGGGTTGAGTGACGGCACGCCGCAGACGGAGGAGATGTCGTGGTCGACGGGTACACCGAACGGGAACGTCCGCGCCGGCGGGGACGCCGGCTGCTGACCGTGCTCCTCGTGCTGTTGGTGCTGCTCGCCGTGGTGCTGGTGGTGGCCGACCGGGTCGGGTCGTCCTACGCCGAGCAGCGCATCGCCGGGCAGGTCGTCGCCCAGTTGGCCAACCGTGGCGTGCGCGCCGCGCCCCCCGACGTGTCGGTGACCGGGGTGCCGTTCCTGACCCAGGTGCTCGCCGGCGACTACGAACTGATCCGGGTCCGGCTGCGCGACCTGACCTCCGACAACGGCGAGATGCTGCCGAAGGGCCTGCAGGTCAAGCGGCTGGACGTGGACGCCAGGAACGTGGCCGCGCCGATCCGCGCGCTGCGCACCGGCCAGGGCGACATCGTCGCGCGGGCGGTCCAGGGCACCGCGGTGATCGACTACGCCAACGTGGCCAAGCTCACCAACCAGCCCGGCATGACCCTCTCCGAGCGCAACGGCCAACTCGCGGTCACCGCGCCCCTGGAGCTGCTCGGGCAGAAGTTGACCGTCAACGGCACCGCCGAGCTCAAGGTGGTCAAGGGGCAGGTCCAGGTCCGCTTCCGGGAGTTGACCGCCGAGGGCCTGCCCGCGTTGCCGGCGGCGCAGCGCCTGGTGAACGCGTACGCCGAGCAGCTCGCCGTCGACGTGCCGTTGGAGAACCTGCCGTTCGGCCTGGTCGTGCGGGACGTCAAGGCCCAGCCGGACGGGCTGGTGCTCACCGCCACGGCCGAGAACGTGCCGCTGAACGGCTGACAACGCCCCCCGGGCGACCGGGCGGGCCGGGTGATGGTCGTCCCGGATGCTGATCGTGCTGTCCGGCACGGTGGAACCGCTGCTAAGCTCGCTCACCATGGGTCCGTTGCTAACAAAAAGGCGCGCGGTCGATCTGTGCCGCGTCGCCACCTGCCTGTGTCGCCCCGTCATCTGACGACGGGCTGTTGACGCTGCGTACCCATTGATCCATCTACGCCCGGCAGCGGCGCCGTCGCACACAACCCGAGATCCGTCCTTCCAAGGGTCCCGCGCGTGGTGCGACGCACCCACGATCTCCGCGCGCTGGCTCACCACCACTCACCTGACCAAGGGAGTCATCTGATGAGTCGCGACACCGCACTCGTTTCGGCCGACTGGGCCGAGAAGAACCTGGGCGCCCCGGGCGTCGTCTTCGTCGAGGTCGACGAGGACACCACCGCCTACGACGGCGGCCACCTCTCCGGCGCCATCAAGCTGGACTGGAAGACCGACCTGCAGGACCCGGTCCGCCGGGACTTCGTCAACAAGGAGCAGTTCGAAGCGCTCCTGTCGTCGCGGGGCATCGCCACCGACGACACCGTGGTGCTGTACGGCGGCAACAACAACTGGTTCGCCGCCTACGCCTACTGGTACTTCAAGCTCTACGGCCACTCCGACGTGAAGCTCATGGACGGCGGCCGCAAGAAGTGGGAGCTCGACTCCCGCGAGCTCACCGACGAGCTCCCGACCCGCCCCGCGACGCAGTACCAGGCGTCCGCGCCGGACCTGTCGATCCGCGCCTTCCGTGACGAGGTCGTGCAGGCCATCGGCGTGAAGAACCTGGTCGACGTGCGCAGCCCCGACGAGTTCGCGGGCCGGCTGCTGG
>DASVVF010000807.1:0-8999 GCA_036386695.1 Catenuloplanes sp.
CCCCGGACGAGGGCTTCTTCGTCACCTCGGCGGCCAACCCCGCCGGCCCCTGGGACCCGCTGACCTCGATGTGGCGGACCACCGGCTGGAACGACGTCTGCCCGTTCTGGGACGACGACGGCAAGGGCTACCTGGCCACCACGAACTACGCCGACGAATACAAGATTTACCTGATTCCGCTGGGCCCGGACAACAAGTCGCTGGTGACCAGCGCCCGCCGACTGATCCACCAGTCGAACCGCAGTGAGGCCAGCAAGCTCTACAAGATCAATGGGCGTTACTACCACCTGTACAGCGAAGTGCGCAGCGGCCGGGTGGTGATGATGAACCGGTCCACCAACCTCTTCGGCCCGTACGAGACCAAGCAGCTCAACCGGGTCAGCTCCAGCGGCGACCGGGAGCCCAACCAGGGCGGGCTGATCCAGGCCCCGTCCGGCGCCTGGTACTGGCTGACCCACCACGGCACCGGTGGCCACTGGGAGGGCCGCTCGATGAGCCTGCTCCCGGTCACCTGGGTGAACAACTGGCCGATCATCGGCCAGGTCGCCGCCGACGGCATCGGCACCATGGTCTGGAGCGGCACGGTGCCCGCCGGCGGTGTCCGGGGCGCCCCGCTGCCGGCCATCTCCGGCGTGATCACCAACGACGACTTCAGCCGCTCCACCCTGCGCCCGCAGTGGGAGTGGCACTACCAGCCCCGCGCCGACCGGTGGTCGCTGACCGAACGCCCGGGCTACCTGCGGCTGCGCGCGTTCACCCCGCTGGGCGGACACAATCTGCGCCGGGTGGGCAACGTGGTGAGCCAGCGTTCGTTCAAGTCCAACAGCAACACCGCGACCGTCCGGCTGGAGGTCGGCGGGATGATCGACGGGCAGCACGCCGGCCTGAGCCACTTCGGTGGGACGTACGCCGGCCTCGGCGTGTCCCGCGCCGGGAGCGTCAACCGGCTGACCCTCAACGTCAACGGCGTGCTGTCCTTCGGGCCGAACATCACCACCACGGCGATCTGGCTGCGCTCCACCTGGGACATCAACGGGCTGAGCCGGTTCTCGTACAGCACCGACGGGCGCGCCTTCACCACGTTCGGCGGCACGTACCAGCTGACCTGGGTCAGCTACCGGGGTGACCACGTCGGCATCTACACCTACAACGCCGGCAGCGCCGGCGGGTACGTCGACGTCGACACCTTCGAGTACGTCACCGCTCCGGCCCGGACGTACACGGTCGTCAACGCCGCCAGTGGTCGGGTCGCCGACGTGACCGGCGGTTCCAGCGCCGAAGGCGCGGCGGTGATCCAGTGGACGGGTACCGGGGGGACGAACCAGCGGTGGACGTTCCATCCGACCGGTGACGGCTTCCACACCATCACGAACGCCCGCAGCGGGAAACTGCTCGCCGTGGCCGGTGGGGCCACCGCCGACGGGGCGGGGGTCGTGCAGACCACCGGAGTCGGCGGTAACGGCACCCGCGGCCAGCAATGGCAGCTCAAGGCGGTCACCGGCGGGTTCGTGATCGTCAACCGGCAGAGCGGGAAGGTGCTGGACGTGGCCGCCTCGTCGACCCCTGACGGCGCCGCCCTGGTGCAGTCGACCGACCGCGGATCCGCCAACCAGCGCTGGACCTTCGCCGCCGCCGGGTAGCCGTGGCCGATCAGACCCGCCCGTACCCGGTAGGTGCCCACGGACCGTTGAGCCGACGTCGGTGAGCGCCGCCCGTCACCGGCCCGCGTCCGGGTCCGGGCCGGTGCCGGGCGGCGGCGACCAGGGCCAGGCCGCGGGGTCACCCAGCCCCGCGGCCGCCTGGAACGCCGCGGTGATCTGCGCGCGGTCGGCGCCGGCGGCCAGCACCGCCCGGAGCAGGATCCGTGCCTTGTACGGGTCCAGCAGCCCGGCCGGGATGAGCCCCCGGCCGAGCAGGTCCATCTCCGAGCCGGGAAACCCGTAGGTCGCGGACAGCACCGGGCCGCCGGACGCCCGCGAGGCGAGCACCACCGGGATGCGCGCCGCCAGGGCGGCCAGCGGCGGAACCCAGCCCGACGGCACGTGGCCGGCGCCGAAGCCGGCGACGACCAGCCCGTCGAGCTGCACCGCCGGCGTGTCCAGCGCGGCACCCTCGTCGTCCAGGCTGACCACCCGCAGGGCGACCCGGGGCGCCGTCGACGAGACCGGCGGCGGAACGCGATAGCGGCCGGTCGGGCGGTTCAGCAGGCGGACCCTGCCCTCGACCACGTACCCCAGCGGGCCGCCGTTCGGCGACTGGAACGTGGCGGGACTGGTGGAGTGCGACTTGCGGACCCGGCCCGCGGCGTGGATCTCGTCGGCGAACACCACCAGGCAACCCAGGTCGCGCACCACCGGGTCGGCGGCCACGCGGATCGCCGCGAGCAGGTTCGCCGGCCCGTCCGCACCGGGCAGGGTCGGATTGCGCATGGCACCGGTGACGACGATCGGCGCGGCGTCGTGGTGGCGCAGATCCAGCAGGTAGGCCGTCTCCTCGATGGTGTCGGTGCCCTGGGTGACCACCACCCCGTCGACGCCCTCGGCGATGCGCTGCCGCACCGCCGCCCCGAGCTGCTCCAGATCGTCGAACGTGAGCGAGGCGCCAGGGCGGCTGCGGAAATCAACCACGTCCACGCTGGTCCGCAGCGCGGCCAGGGCCGGGATGGCCGCCAGGAGCTGGTCGACCGACAGACCGGGAACCACCCCACCGGCGCCACCGGCGGTCATCGCGATGGTGCCGCCGAGCCCGAACACCGTCACCCGGGGCGTGCGGGCGCTGCCGGCTGCCGGCATCGGACCTCCCTCGACGTCGCCGCCGCTCGGCGGCTCAGGCCCGGCCGTACACCGGGATCGCCGCGCCACTGGTCGGGGCGGACTCCTCGTCGGCGAGGAAGCGGATGACCCCGGCGATCTGCGCCGGTGGCACCCAGCGGCGGTGGTCGGCGTCGGGCTGGGCGGCCCGGTTCGCCGGGGTGTCGATCACACTGGGCAGCACGACGTTGCAGCGGACCCCGGTGTCGCGGTGCTCCACGGCCACGGCCTGGGCGAACGCCACCACGGCCGCCTTCGAGGCCGCGTAGGCCGACGCGCCGGCGAAGGGGGTGACCGCCGCCCGGCTGGCCACGCAGACGATGGCTCCACCGCCCGCGACCAGTCGCGGCAGCGCTGCCCGGGTGACCAGGAAGGTGGGTCGGACGTTGCGGGTGAACTGCCCCTCGAAGTCCGCCAGCGCCAGTTCGTCGACCCGGGTGCCGCCGGCGTACCCGCCGGCGAGGTTGACCACGGCGCGCAGCGGGGCGGCCGGATCGTCGGCGATGTCCACCGCCGCCGCCACCGCGGCCTCATCGGTGAGGTCGACGCCGGGCACACTGACCACGTCGTCGTCCGGCAACCGGGGGCCGCGCACCGGCGCCACGATCCGCCAGCCGGCGGAGCGGAACGCCGCGACCACGGCACCCCCCAGGCCACCGCCCGCTCCGGTCACCAGCACGGTGCGTTCTGTCACGGACGTACTCTATCGACCGCCCGGCCCGTTCGACGGCCACCCCGGCATCCCGCCGGCCCGGGTGTTCGTCGTAGGGCCGGCGGGGTTCGTCGTAGGGTCCGCGGGGTTCGTCGCAGGGCCGGCGGGGTACTCCGGGTGCCGGAGCGACCTACCGACGCGACCCGAGGGAGGGCGATGGCCGCCCAGCCCGACGACGCGCCTGCCCAGGCACTCCCACCCGGGCCACGCCCCGCGACCAACCGGCGGTTGTGGGTGGTCGTCGGGATCGTGGCGGCCCTGCTCGCGGTCACGGCGCTCGTGGTGGTCATCGACTGGATGACCGGCGACGACGGCGTCGACCGGGGCCGGGACCGGGTCGTGTCCGGCCCGCGCGACGGCCGCGACCGGGCCACGTTCGCGCTCCTGGACGGCACGAAGTCGGTGACCGTCCGCACCCGCGACCTGGGCGACCGGCTCTACCGCGTCGAGACGCCGCCGGGCGGTGCCCGGGTGCCGCGGGTGGCCGTGGTCGGGGACGAGGTCAAGCTCGGCTTCGGTGACAGCGGGCGCGACGGGGTGGCGGCGACCGACGTGCAGCTCAGCTCCGCCGTACGGTGGCAGATCCGCGTTCTCGCCGGAGCGGCGGAACAGGTCATCGACCTGACCGGCGGGAAGGTCGCCGGCGTGGAACTGGCCGGCGGGGCGACCCGCATCGAGCTCACCCTGCCCCCGCCGGAAGGCACCACCACCGTGCGGATGTCCGGTGGGGTCGGGCAGTGGGCCGTCCACCAGCTCGGCGCCGCGCCGGTCCGGGTCCGGGTCGGCAGCGGCGCGGCCACCGTCACCGTCGACGCCGCACAGCACAACGGCGTCTCCGGCGGAACGGTGTTCACGCCGGCCGGGTGGGACGCGGCGCGCAACCGGGTCGACATCGACGCGGTCGCCGGCATGAGCGCCCTGGTGGTCGACCGTCGCTGACGGCGCGACCCGGACTCCGCTGACCGGTCCCGGCGTGGCCGGCCCGGCCTACCCGACCCGACTCGAAGGCACGCACGACCGGCCCGGTGGTCAGCCAGTCGCCCCGCTGACCACCGCGGTGCCCGGACGTGCCCGCCCGTGCTTCACTCGCCAGGAAGGTCCCGGTGCCGAACCAGTGACCGCGAGCCCGGGGGTCGCCTGTGCCGAACGACGACGCGCCCGCCCGGCAGCCCGCTCCCGGCGGCCCGTTCCCGGCCGACGGTCCGCCTCCGACGGCCGGGTCGCCGCCGTCGACGCGGTGGCGGGCCGGCACGGTGGCGCTCCTGGTGGCGGGCGCCGCGCTCTCGATGTCACCGACCGTTGCCGTGCCGTTGCGGTTTGACCTCCAGGCGCACCGCGGTGGCATGGCCCTGCGCCCGGAGAACACCCTGGAAGCCTTCGGCAACGCGCTTCGGCTGGGCGTCAGCACCCTGGAACTCGATGTGCAGATCACCCGCGACGGGCACGCGGTGGTCACCCACGACCGCCGGGTCGACGCCGCCAAGTGCGCCGACACGGGGCCCGCGACGCCGGCCGACCCGCGATTCCCCTACGTCGGGAAGTTCGTCAACACCCTGACCCTGGCCCAGGTCCGCACGCTGGACTGCGGTTCCCGTGCCGCGGCCGGGTTCCCCGGGCAGCGGGTCGCCCCGGGTGCCCGGATGCCGCTGCTGCGGGAGGTCTTCGATCTGGTCAGGCGGCACCGGGCGGATGACGTCACCCTCAACGTCGAGACCAAGGTCGAGGCCGGCGCGCCCGATCAGACCGCGCCGCGTGAGCAGTTCGTCAGCGTCGTCGTCGACGAGATCCGCACGGCCGGGATGCTGGGGCGGGTGATCGTCCAGAGCTTCGACTGGGGCGCGCTGCGGCTCATCCGCCAGGTCGAACCGCGACTACCGATCTGCGCGCTGACCGACCCGGGTTTCCTGCAGGTGGGACGACCGGGTGCTTCGCCGTGGCTGGGTGGCCTCGATATCGACGACTTCGATGGCGATCCGGTCGCCGCCATCCGGTCGTTCGGGGCGGGCGCCATGTCACCCGTGCACGGCCTTCCCCGCACCGCCGCGGTCACCGACCCGGCCTACCGCCCGTACGTCACCCGGGACCTGGTCCGCCGTGCCCACCGGCACGGCATCAAGGTCCTGCCCTGGACCGTCAACGACCCGGCCACGATGGCCAAGCTGATCGACGACGGGGTGGACGGTCTGATCACCGACCGCCCCGACGTGCTGCGCACCGTCCTCGCCGACCGCGGAATGGAACTCCCCCGAAGCTACCCGTAGCCGTTGCGGGCGATCCGGCCCCGATGGACGGGCACGCCGTGGCCCCGATGGACCGGCACGACGTTTGCGCACCGCACGCCGACTGCGAAGATGGCGGACATGAGCGAGGGGATGGTCGGCCGGGTCCACACCGCCCACACCGCCGACCTGGACGCCGCGACCCGGACCGCGGTCCGGGCGTTGCTGGGCGACGTCTTCGACGACCTGACCGACGACGACTGGGAGCACGCCCTCGGTGGAGTGCACGCCCTGGTGTGGGACGGCGCGGTGCTGATCGGCTACGCGTCGGTGGTCCAGCGGCGCCTGCTGTACGGCGGGCGGGCGCTGCGCACCGGCTACATCGAGGGCGTCGGGGTGCGGGCGGACCGGCGCGGTCGCGGCCACGGGGCGGCCATGATGGCGGCGCTGGAGCGGGTGGTACGCGACGCCTACGACCTCGGCGCGCTCAGCGCGGCGTCGGACGCCGCGCCCTCCTACGTCGCCCGCGGCTGGCAGCAGTGGCGCGGCCCGACCTCGGCGTTGACCACGGCCGGCGTCGCCCGCACCGGGGACGAGGACGGCGGTGTCCACGTCTATGCCGTGGCGGCCGCTCTCGACGTGTCCGCTGAACTCACCTGCGACTGGCGCGACGGCGACGTCTGGTAGCCGTCGATCCGCCGTGGTGGCCGTGGTCCCCCCTACCGGTGCACCGGTTCGCCACCACGCCCGGGCCGGTCAGCAGGTGGCGGCCAGCCGTCGGATCGCCGCGAGTGACCGGTCCACGTCCGACTCGCTGGTCGCGTAGTTCGACACCGACACCCGCATCAACCGCCGACCGCGCCACGTCGTGCCACCAGCCCAACAGGTGCCGTCGGCCTGGATCGCCGCGATCACCCGGTCGGTGCGCCCGTCGTCGCCGAAGCTGACCAGCACCTGGTTGAGTACCACGTCGTTGACCACCTCCCCGCCGGCCGCCGGCACGCCCTCGGCGAAGCGGCGCGCCAACCGGCAGCACCGGTCCACCAGCTCCGCCACCCCATCGCGGCCCAACTCGCGCAGCGCGGCCCACACCGCGAAGCCGCGGGCCCGCCGCGACGACTCCGCGGTGAAGTCGGCGCCGCTCGACGCGGCGCCCGAGCCGACCAGGTACGCGGCGGTGTAGGACATCGCGGCCGCCTGCACCGCCGGGCGCGAGCAGAACGCGAACGCGCTGTCGTACGGCACGTTGAGCCACTTGTGCCCGTCGCAGCCCCACGAGTCCGCCAACTCCACCCCGTCGACCAGGTGCCGGGTGGCCGGGGCGGCCGCCGCCCACAGCCCGAAGGCGCCATCGACGTGTGCCCACCCGCCGTGCCGATGGACCAGCTCACCCGACCGACGAAGGTCATCGCAGGCGCCGGTGTTGACGTTGCCGGCCTGCAGGCACACGATCGTCCGCCCCGGCGCCCCGGCGGCCAGCACCCGGCCCAGGTCGGCGACGTCGACGGCACCGTTGGCGTCGGCGCGTACCGGCTCGATCAGGTCGGAGCCGAGCCCGAGCAGCCGCAGTGACCGGTCCACGGTGGCATGTCGCTCGACGCTGGCCACCACGCGCAGTCGGGGGGCCCCGGACAGCCCCTGGCGTTCGACGTCCCAACCGGCCTCGGCCAGCAGGTGGTGCCGGGCCGCCGCGAGGCCGACCGTGTTCGCGGCCTGGGCCCCGGTGACGAAGCCGACCGACGCCGAGGCCGGGATCCCGAGCAGTTCCTTCAACCAGTCGCCGGCCGCCTCCTCCGCCGCCGAGGCGGCCGGCGAGAGGACGGCGTTGAACGCGCACTGGTCCCAACCGGCGGCCAGTATGTCGGCGGCCGTCGCCGCCGGCAGCGCCCCTCCGATGACGAAGCCGAAGAACCTCGGTCCGGCCGTCGCCACCAGTCCGCCCTCGGCCGCCGCCAGCAACTCGGTGAGGACCAGGTCGGGTGCGGTGGGACCGGCCGGCAGCGGCGCGCGGAACGCGGCCCGGACCTCGGCCGGATCCCGCTCGGCCCGCACCGGCCGGTCCGGCAGCGATCGTCGGTAGGCGGCCGCCTGCTCGGCGGCCCGGAGCAGCAGCGCGCTCAGCTCGTCCATGACCCGACCGTACGCCGGACCGGCCGCCCCGTCGGCGACAACCGCCGGCAGGGCGGCCGGTGGGAGTTACCCCGTACCCATACTCAGGCCCACGGCGACGCCGAGCAGCAACGCCACGATGATCCCCGGCCATCCCCGCCACCGCCGGAGTCCCCGCCACGTACCGAGGGTGAGCACAGCCGGAGCGCCATTCGGCAATTGCCGGGGGTACGGCAGCCGCACCGGCCCGCCGCCGGCCGCCAACGCGACGACGAACGCCTGCAGCAACTCGACACCTTCGGCGATCGCCACGTTCTGCCGGTATCCGGCATGTTCCTGCAACCACACCAGGCAGGCCCGGGTCGTCGCGTCGATCTCCACACCGGACAGGGGCTCCTGGGCGCCCCGGGGCGACTGCATCGCGTCTGTCACCACCTCATTCTGACGCCGGCGCGCCACCCCCCGGATGAACGGGCCGACCCGCTACCGGCGCTGCACCGGCCGCGACACCGCCGCCCGCACCACGACAATTGGCCGCCGGCGGCGCGACGGTTGTGTCTATGATGGCGCCGTCGAGCCGCCGACGGCGCGGCCGGGACGGATGCCGGGGGGTGGTGGAGATGGCCGGTGCCGGTGTTCTCCCGCGCCCCTGGCGCCGACGACGATCCGGGTGATCCGCCCCCGGTAGCGCCGAACCCGTCCACCCTCCAGCGCGTGGTGACGGTCGGCCCGCCTTCCCCGTTCCCGTTCTGGAGTCGCCGCCGTGGCTGTGCCGTCGCTTGTTTCGCACCTGTCCGACCGGATCGTCGCCGTCACCGGCGCCCTGGCGCCGCAGGCCGCCGGGTTCGACCCGGTGGTCCGTCCATCCGAGTACGCCGACCTGCAGGTCGACGGCCTGCTGCCGCTGGCCCGGGTGGTGCGGCGCAACCCACGCGACCTGGCCGCCGGGGTCGCCGCCGGCCTGGCGTCGGACGACCTGCTGGCCCGCTGCGACGTCGCCGGACCCGGGTTCCTCAACCTGACCCTCACCGACCGGGCGCTGAACGGGCAGGTCGCCCGGCGGTTGGCGGACCCCCGCCTCGGTGTGGGTCACCCCGACGCGGGCCGCACCACCGTCGTGGACTACTCGCAGCCGAACGTGGCCAAGGA
>DASVVF010000808.1:0-3114 GCA_036386695.1 Catenuloplanes sp.
GGCACCGGGCACCGGCGTCGCCCCGACCCACCCCGGTCGGCGGATGACGGCGCTGGCGTGCCGGGGGTCACATCCGCCGCGGCGGCGGGAACAACGGGCACCGCCCACAACTTGAGCCTAAGTCGCTCAACTTATGTGATGGCAGGTGTCCCATGGCAACTCTTCCGGTCCTCCCCCTCACCGAAGCCGTCCTGCTTCCCGGCATGGCCATCCCGGTCACCCTCGATCCGACCACCCAGGCGGCTGTCGACGCCGCGCGCGCCGCCGGCGACAAGCAGGTCCTGGCGGTTCCCCGGGTCGACGGCGAGTACGGCACCCACGGCACGATCGCCGTGATCGAGAAGGTCGGGCGGCTGCCCACCGGCGAACCCGCGGCCGTCGTGCGCGGCACCGCGCGGGCCCGCATCGGCTCCGGGGTGCCCGGACCGGGCGCGGCGCTGTGGGTGGAGGCGACCCGGCTGGACGCGACCGCGCCCACCGGCCGGGCCCGTGAGCTGGCCCGCGAGTACAAGACCCTGGTGACCTCGGTGCTCCAACAGCGCGGTGCCTGGCAGATGATCGACGCGCTCGACCGGATGACCGACCTGTCCGAGCTGGCGGACTCGGCCGGCTACGCGCCTTGGTTGTCCCTCGAGCAGAAGGTCCGGCTGCTGGCCGAGCCCGACACCGCCGTCCGGCTGGACTGGCTGACCGGTTGGGTCCGCGACCATCTCGCCGAGCAGGAGGTCGCGGAGCGGATCAACACCGATGTCCGGGAGGGGCTGGAGAAGTCCCAGCGTGAGTTCCTGCTCCGGCAACAGCTCGCCGCCATCCGCAAGGAGTTGGGCGAGGACGAACCGGACGGCTCCGCCGACTACCGGTCCCGGGTGGAGTCGGCCGAGCTTCCCGACAACGTGCGCGAGGCCGCCATGCGTGAGGTCGGCCGGCTGGAGCGGGCGAGCGACCAGTCGCCCGAGTCGGGCTGGATCCGTACCTGGCTGGACACCGTACTGGAGATGCCCTGGTCGGTGCGGACCGACGACAACACCGACCTGGCCGCGGCCCGGGCGGTGCTCGACGCCGACCACGCCGGGCTGGCCGACGTCAAGGACCGCATCCTGGAGTACCTCGCGGTGCGCAACCGCCGCTCCGCGCGCAACCTGCACGTGGTCGGCGGCCGGGGTTCCGGCGCGGTGCTGGCCCTGGCCGGCCCGCCCGGCGTCGGCAAGACCAGCCTCGGCGAGTCCGTCGCCGGCGCGCTCGGCCGCAGGTTCGTCCGGGTGTCGCTGGGCGGCATCCGCGACGAGGCGGAAATCCGCGGGCACCGGCGCACGTACGTCGGCGCGCTGCCCGGGCGGATCGTCCGGGCCCTGCGCGAGGCCGGCTCGATGAACCCGGTCGTGCTGCTGGACGAGGTCGACAAGATCTCGGCCGGGTACGCCGGCGACCCGGCAGCGGCCCTGCTTGAGGTGCTCGACCCGGCGCAGAACCACACGTTCCGCGACCACTACCTCGAGGTGGACCTCGATCTGTCCGATGTGCTCTTCCTGGCCACGGCCAACGTGGTGGAGAACATCCCCGGCCCGTTGCTGGACCGGATGGAGCTGGTCACCCTGGACGGCTACACCGAGGAGGAGAAGGTCGCCATCGCCCGCGACCACCTGCTGCCCAGGCAACTCCAACGCGCCGGCCTGACCACCGACGAGGTGACCGTCACCGACGACGCGCTGGCCCGCATCGCCGCCGAGCACACCCGCGAGGCCGGCGTACGGCAGCTGGAACGCGCCCTGGCACGGATTCTGCGCAAGTCCGCGGTGGCCCTGGCCACCGTCGACTCCCCGATCCGGGTGGACGCCGGCAACCTGGCGGGCTACCTGGGGCGGCCGAGGTTCACCCCGGAGTCGGCGGAGCGGACGGCGGTGCCGGGCGTGGCCACCGGTCTGGCGGTCACCGGCGCCGGTGGTGACGTGCTGTTCATCGAGGCCACCGCGATGGACGGCGAGCCGGGGCTGACCCTGACCGGTCAGCTCGGCGACGTGATGAAGGAGTCGGCGCACATCGCGCTGTCGTACCTGCGCTCGCACGGCCGGCGGTTCGGCCTCGACCCGAACGCGTTGGCCGGTCGCCGGATCCACCTGCACGTGCCAGCCGGCGCGGTGCCGAAGGACGGGCCGAGCGCCGGCATCACGATGGTCACCGCGCTGGCCTCGCTGGCGTCGGGACGCCCGGTGCGCCCGGAGTTCGGGATGACCGGTGAGGTGACGCTGTCCGGTCGGGTGCTGCCGATCGGCGGGGTGAAGCAGAAGCTGCTCGCCGCCCACCGGGCGGGGCTCACCGAGGTCATCATCCCGGCCCGCAATGAGCCGGACCTCGACGATCTGCCCGCCGAGGTGCGCGAGGCCCTGACCGTGCACACCCTCGCGGACGTCGCCGACGTCCTCGCGCTGGCCCTGCGGCCGGCCGGGGACGCGGCGTTGGCGGCGGCCTGACGGGTCGGGTCGCCCTGCCGGGGGGTCGGGTCACGACGGGCACCCGGTCAGCCAGCCGCTGACCGGGTGCCCGGCTCGCTACGCCCGATCGGTACGGATACCGCTGTCCAGTACTGAACCGGGCAAGTGAAGCCGCGTCCCCGCAGCTTATGGCGCGTTCATCAAGTTCAATTTGAATTCATTCTGTCCCGTCCCGCCGACGCAGCGGTCGCTCGACCGTCACGACGAAATGGCCGGAAGGGCGGGACATCGGGCCAGATAGATGGTTCACTGTCAAGGCCATCGTTGGACTTCGATGCACGCCCCAGTCCCTCGCCCTGAGGGGCGCGACCCCAGAGGTAGGCTATGAGAACACGATTCGCCATCGTGGGCGCAATGCTGATCGCCCTTCTCGGCTCGATCATCGTCGTAGCGCAACCCGCCCAAGCCGCCGCCGGCTTCTACATCAGCAACGGGCGTCTCTTCGACGCCAACGGCCAGGACTTCGTCATGCGCGGGGTGAACCACCCGCACGCCTGGTACACCAACCGGCTCGGCTCCCTCGCCGACATCAAGGCCACCGGCGCCAACACCGTCCGCGTCGTGCTCAGCGCGACCACCAGCACCAGCGGTGATGTCGCAAACGTCGTCTCGCGGTGCCGGGCCA
>DASVVF010000809.1:0-13694 GCA_036386695.1 Catenuloplanes sp.
GCTCGACGCCGCTCACCAGCAGCTCGGTGGCCCAATCGTGCTCGTCTGGGACAACCTGAACACCCATGTCAGCGCGGCGATGCGCGCCATGATCGACGCCCGGGACTGGCTACACGTGATCCGGCTGCCCGCCTACGCCCCCGACCTCAACCCCGTCGAAGCGCTCTGGTCACACCTCAAACGCAGCATCGGCAACATCGCCGTCCGCGGCGTCGACCAACTACAAGCCATCATCAAGAACCGGCTCAAGAGCATTCAATACCGCACCGAACTCCTCGACGGCTTCCTCGCTCATACCGGCCTGACCATCGAGCCCGACATAACCTGACCATTCAAGATCTGTATCACGTCGGCGAGCCAGCGTCATGAAGCGGCGCGGGTCCCGGACCTCCTTCTTCGGCGGTCCTGCAGTGACCCGCACATCCGCCCCTGCCACCTTCGGTGTCGGCGCTGTGCTCATCAAGGGACAACCCCCGTTATGACACACATAGAACCGATGAACCCGACCGATGCGTTCGCCCAGCTCGGCCAGATCAAGTTCAGTGAAATCAACTTTCAGGGTGTCCTGGCCCAGGTCGCAGGCCTGGCGAAGCGGACCATCCCCGCCGCCGGTGAGGTGTCCGTCACGTTGGTCGGAGCCGGCGGCGCGCACACCGCCGCGTTCACCGGCGAGCTGGCCCTGAGCCTCGATGAGTGTCAGTACAAGCAGGGCCAAGGCCCGTGCCTCACGGCAGCAGGTGCGAACGTCACCGTGGCCATCGCCGACATGGCCGCCGAAGCCCGGTGGCCGGACTGGGCCCGGCGGGCGGTCGATGCCGGAGCGCACAGTTCCCTGTCCATCGGACTGCCGCTGCACGACTCCGTCACCGGCGCGTTGAACATCTACGCCACCAAACCGCAGGCGTTCGACGACGACGCGATCACGCTGGCGCAGACCTTCGGTGGGTACGCCGCCGTGGCCATGGCCAACGCGCACCTGTACGACACCACGGCTAACCTGGCCCAGCACATGCGGGCCGCGATGGACAGCCGCGCCGTCATCGAGCAGGCCAAGGGCATCATCATGGGTGAGCGCCGGTGCACGGCGGACGAGGCATTCGCCATCTTGTCCAGGATCTCCCAGGACACCAACCGCAAGGTGCGCGACGTCGCCGCAGCCCTGGTCGCCCGGGCGACAGAACTCCCCAAGCCCTGACCGGTCATGATCAGCTCCATGTGGTGGGTACGGGCTGCTGGGGCGGTGGACCACGCCGACGGCGTGTCCGGTGGGCTCGTCACGCGACCGGCCGGACACGGCCCGTGAGGTATGCGCGTTTGAGGCGCAGGTGGGCGGGGCAGTCCGGGCAGACCACAAGGAGAGCGGGTGGGTGGTGCGTCGCGATGTCGTGGTCATCGGCGGGTCGGCCGGCGGCCTTCAGGCGTTGCAGCAGGTGGTTGCCCGACTTCCGACGGACCTGCCGGCGAGTGTGCTCGTCGTGCTACATCTTTCGCCGAACACCCCGAGCAGGCTGGCAGAGATCCTCACCAAGGCCGGCCCGTTGCCCGCCGCGCCGGCGGTCGACGGACGGCCCATGGGGTTCGGATGTATCACCACGGCGGTCCCGGACCGGCATCTCCTTATCGGTGAGCACGATGTGCTGCGGCTCAGTCGCGGACCGCGGGAGAACCGGGTCCGCCCGGCGGTGGACCCGTTGTTCCGCGCCGCCGCCCGTTGGTGCGGTCCCCGGGTGATCGGCGTGGTGCTCTCCGGCAACCTCGACGACGGCGCCGCGGGACTGGCCGCCATCGCCCAGTGCGGCGGAGCAACCCTGGTGCAACAACCGGCGGACGCCAGGTTCGACGGCATGCCGTCGGCGGCGTTGACCGCGGTTCCCGACGCCACGGTGATGCCCGCGGCCCAGCTCGCGCGGTTGATCACCGACCTGGTCGGCCAACCGGTGCACCCGGTGGCAAGCGGCCCGTCCGAGGGCCTGATCTGGGAGACCGACATGAGCGAACAGGCATACTCCACCGCCCCGCAGGCCGGGCGGCCCGTGGGTCTCGGCTGCCCGGAATGCGGCGGTGGGTTCAACGCCGTGCACACCGGCAGCGCGGTCCACTATGTGTGCCACGCCGGGCACTCGTACTCGCCGCGGACGTTGCTGGCCGCCCGCGACGACGGCATCGAAACGGCGCTGTGGACGGCGTTGAGCGCCATGCAGGAAAAGGCCATGGTGCTGCAGGAAATGGCCGCCCGCGCCCACCACGCCGGTGACCACGGCGAACACCGACGCCACCGGGCGGCGGCAGAGCAGGTCAGCCACGCCGTCGAGCTGTTCCGTGAACACATCCTCACCGACGACCGATCGGCAGGGACGCGACCGTGAGCACCGCACACCGACCCTCGGACGACAGCCGGCACCTGAGCCCTAGCCCGCTGGCCCGACGCCTGATCATGCTGGCCGGGACCCCGGACGACGCCTCGGACATCGACCAGCAGCTCACCGGCATCGCCCAGTTGGCGGCGCAGAGCCTGCCGGCGGTCAGCTACGCGTCGGTTACCGCCGTCCGCGACGGCGCCCCCACCACGGTCGCGGCGAGCAGTGAACTGGCCGTCGCCGTCGACCAGGCGCAGTACGACGAGCAGAGCGGCCCGTGCCTCGACGCGCTGCACGACGGTATCCCCGTTCCCGTGGAGAACATCGCCGCCACGATGCGGTGGCCGGGTTTCCGCGAAGCGGCCCTGCGGATGGGCCTGCGGGCGTCGGTGTCCGTGCCGCTGTTCGCCGGCAGTGGCCTACCCGTAGCCGCGCTGAATCTGTACGGCCACGATGCCGATGCCATGAACGGGCTGGGCGGGCACGTCTGGACGGTGTACCACACCGACGACCCGGCGACCAGCGCGACTGCAGACACCGGCCCGCTGGATGCCGGCGGGCAGGACCTCATCGCCGGGCTGGTCGAGGCGTTCGGCGTCCGTGCCCTGATCCAGCAGGCCATCGGTGTGCTGATGGCCCGCGACCACAACTCGGCGTGGGACGCCTACCTCAGCCTCCGCATCCGCGCGGCGGAAACCGTCACCGCCCTGCCCGAGATCGCCACCTCGGTCCTCGCCGCCCTGGACCGGCCAGCCAACGATCCACACCGGTAGACGCGCCGCTGACCCGGGTACGCCGGGTGGATCAATCCCCCGCGGTGTGGACGCTCGACAGGTTTCACCGGTCTCCGGGAGCCGGTGGTGACGACTGGTCTGATTCGTGCCGACGGCGTCACGGTGCAGGGCCACGACGGTGAGCAGGCTGACGACGTCGATCAGGGTGGCGGTGAGCTCGAACATGCGTTACAGGGCGTCGACGGCCGCCTCAGCGCCGACGACCTGACCACCCTCAACGCGCTCGCAACCGCAGCCCTCGACCGCGACGACCTTACCGTCCGGGCTGCCCGCACGGTCTGGCTCGCCCGGCGTCCCCAGGGCAGGCCCCGCGCTTATCCTCCGGGACGGTGACGAGCCGCGGCATCAGGATCAGGTACGCCACCGTCTGCAGTGGGCGCCGCCCCCGCCACTGCGCATCCGCCGGCGAGCGCCACCGCCTTCATCGTGACGCCGCAGCGATGGGCCCGTGCCTCATTTCCGACACGCGGGATTCGGCGTCCGGGTGCAGGAGTCGTAGGCTGGCCGGTGGGCATAAGGCATGGGGCTGGGACGTGGTTCGCGACAGCGTCTCGGTCAAGGCCCCGCGACGGTATGAAAAGCCCGTCCGGGGCCGCCAAAAGGTGAAGGACGGTAACCGGTGGTGGACAGCGACCGTCATGTCGACGCCGACCGGGGTCAGGGTCGGCCGTCGTCGAGCTACACCGGATCGGCCAGCGGCTTTGAGGACCTCGCCGTGACCCTCGGTGAGCTGGTCCGCTCCCTACACGAGCAGGGCAGCGTCGACGACACCCTGCACAGCATCGTGACCGCGGCGGTCGGCACCGTACCCGGCGCCGAATACGCCGCGTTGTCGGTCATCGAAGCCCGCCGTACCGTGCAGACCCGGGCCGGCACCGCCGACGTCGTCTACCGGGTCGACCAGGTGCAGTACAACACCGGTGAAGGACCGTGCCTCGACGCGCTGTACCAGCAGCACACGGTACGGCTCACCGACATGGCCGCGGAGACCCGGTGGCCACGGTTCACCGACCAGATCGCCGAACTCGGCATCGCGAGCATGCTGTCATTCCAGCTCTATGTCGAGCAGGACAACCTCGGCGCACTTAATCTGTACTCCGCGAACACCGACGCGTTCACCGACGAGTCCGAACAGGTCGGGCTGCTCTTCGCCACCCACGCCGCGGTCGCCATGGCGGACGCCCAGAAAAAGCAGCAGCTGACCCGGGCGATGGCGGTGCGCGACCTGATCGGTCAAGCCAAGGGCATCCTGATGGAGCGGCACAAACTCACCGGCGATCAGGCGTTCACCCTGCTGGCACGGGTGAGCCAGAACACCAACACCAAACTCAGCGACGTCGCCCGGTATCTCGTCGAGACGGGCGAACTCGGCAACCCGTAGCAGCCGAACCGCACTGTGCAGTGGTGCGAATGAGCGCTGGTCATCCGGACGGCGGCGCGGAGCCGTCCGAGCCGGCCCGCACCGCGCGCATCCGGGCCCGGCGGGCGTTGTCGTCCACGATCATGGCCCGTGCCCGTTCCCACGCCTGCCCGGCGGCCTGCCTGGTCTCGGCAGCCGCCCGCCGGCACGCCCGCGCGTTTGCCACGTCGACGTCACGCTGATCAGCGCCGGTCGCCGTCGCGGCCACCGGCATCACTGCCCAACCCGGCCCACCGCTGTCGGCCGATGCCCGGAGGCCAGCGGTTCGGACGGGCGCCAAGGCGGGCGGGCCGGCGCGCTCGATCGGTCTCGTCGGGAGCGGTGTCACGGCCAGCGCCTGGAGCACGCCGGTGATGCGCAGGACCTCGTACACGATCGGCTGCGGGTTCGTCACGGCCATCCGGCACCCGGCCGCCGCGGTGTGAGCCCGGCAACGTACCAACGCGTTGATGCCAGCGGAGCCGAGGAACCGGACATCGGCCAGGTCCACCTCGAGGTGCCGAGGACTGTCCGTACCGAGCGCCTCCAAGACAGCGGCCTGAACGGTGCCGGCCGTACCCATGTCCACCTACATGCGCCTCGTAGATCACCGTCTGGTGGTACGGGCTTCGCGGCGGCCGGTCGTTACGCCAATCGAAGTACGCGTTGATCACCATCGACTTCATCATGTGCCGGCCACTGTCCGCGTCGTTGCGCGCGGCAGGATCGTCGAACCGGTACCCGAACAGCGACTCGTCCCAGTCGATGGCGCCCTCGATCGCCCTGGCGTACGGGTCCAGGAGCAACTTCGCCGGATTGCACCGCAGCCCGGCCGCCGGCTCGTACGGGCCGTGGACCCCGGTACCCGTACCGGGTCCCGGCGCCGACACCCGGCAGGTAGCCGTGCCACACGAACCCGTCCACGGCGCCCACCGGTGGCGTGTCTCATTGCCGGCGTCGTCGAAGAGGCACAATTTCACCCGCTCGGCGACCTCACTGAAGAGCGCGAAGTTCGTCCCCGTCCCGTCGTAGCTGGCACCCAACGGATAGGCACTGCCCGGCCACATCTCGCGCATCATCAAACGCCCCCGTCGACCCGCGCCCATGGCGCCCGCAACCGTGCCTCTGCAGGACCCGCATTGGGCCACGGCGTACCAGCGGTTACCCCCGCCGTGGTGCCGGGAACGCATGGAATGCTCCAATTGCGCGGGTGCCAGCGAGCAGCGGGAGCGAGTTCCCATCAACGCACCGCCGCACCTACGGACGATCAACATGCCGAGGACCCTGCGGGCAACTCACCGACCCCCACCGGGTGATGCTGGCCCGTGGCGCAGCGAAGCCCCGGCGGTGCGTGAACTGGCCGGGCCCGCCGGGGCGCTGGTGAAAGCTGGGGGTCAGTGGGTGTGCGTGTCCGTGCGCGGGTCGGTGTCACTGCTGCGGCTGCCGGCCTTGGCCAGGCCCCGGCTCACCAGGTAGCCGATGGTGAGCAGGGTGATGTACCACCACGCCTTGTCCGCGGCGAAGTAATCGCCACCGTCGTTGTTGGCGCCGTCGCCGACCATCTGGGATGCGACGAGCACCCCGATGACCGCGAGCACGTAGATGACCAGCTCGCTGGTCTTGAACGAGGGCTTGGTCTCCTCGCCGCGCGAGCGGGTACGCGCAACGCTGGTGGTGTCGTTGTTCCCGCGGGTGGATGTACTCATGAGGGCCATCTCCTGATGCTTGTTGGTCATGTCAGTTCCGGTGGCCTGTTCGCCGTCGGCGACGTCGGGTTACCCCTTGCTCGTGATCTCACACTTTTCGATGTCGCTACAGCGTTGATCTTGGGGGCGGTGACTGGGGCAACGGAGGTCCAGCGGCGTGGGTCCGGCGCGAAGCTGCCAGGTTTTCGGCGTGGTGCCAGCGAGCCGCCTGCCCGCGTAGCCGGGGCGGCTCGGCCGGTCAGCCGGAATCAACGTGCTGGTCGCGGGTATGGCACAGACTGGCATGGCGGCTCAGTTCGTCGCGCCGGGCAGGGGATGGGCGGGCGATGCGGACACGACGGCTGGTGTTCGGGGACTGGAACCCCGTGATCCGGGACGGGATCGACGTACTGCGACTGGCGATTCTGGCCGGCGCGGTGGGCTTCGCCGTGACGGGTGATCGCGGCGCGGCTGCCGTGCTCGGGACAGCCGCAGGTCCCAGCCGGGCATGTCGAAGGTGCCCGCGGGCGACTGCGGCCCTGACCAGCGGAAGGCTGGTACGGCGGGTGCGCTGTTGGCTGGCCAGCTTGACCAAGAGGCTGACCAGCGGGAGCGTAAAGCTGAACGGGCGCGACCGGCACGCTGATACGCACGAGCGGCACGCTGACGAGCGTGAGTCGCGAGCTGATCCCGCGAGGTTCGCGCCGGTGCACCGGGTTGGGCGCGTTTGCCAGAGTCCGGGGAAGGTGACGGCGCACGTCGGATGTGCGCAATCGTCCGCAGGCGTCATGAACTGGTAGGCGTACCGGACTCAGGCCGGCTCAGGATCGGCCGATGGGCAACCGGGCAGGGGATCTCGCCCCGACTGGGAGGCGTCATGCAGAGTCCGTCCGCAGGAGTGCCGGCTCGCAGCGGCGTGCGATGGTGGCGGTGGGCCGCGGTCGCACTGTGCGCCAGCCTGGCCGTGGTGGTGACCGACCTGCTGGCCGGCGAAGGCCCGGTCCCCTACGCGGTCACCCCGCAGCTTGGTATCGCGTTCAACGTGTACCAGTTGGTGGGCGTCGGCCTGGCGGTGTGGGCGTGGCGGCACCGCAACCTGGACCGGCGCAGTCGCCGCGCCTGGGCCCTGATGGCCGTCGCGTTCGTCCTGTTGAGCATCTCGGGGCCGTTGCGTTCGATCTATCCGGTCGGGGTGGATTTCCCCTCGCCTGCGGACATTCTTCGGCTGGCGTTCGTACCGGTGATGCTGGCCGGACTGTTGGCGCTGCCGCTGCGGACCCAGGGCCGCCGGGAACAGCACAAGGTCTGGCTGGACACCGTCGTCGTGGTCGTCGCCAGCGCCATGCTGCTGTGGTACCTGCAGATCGGGCCGAGCGTCGAGCAGGCCGGTCGGATCCCCGGCAGCGCGTTGGCCGCGGCGATCGCCTACCCGGCCCTCGACCTCATCCTGATCTTTGGCGCGTCGGTCGTGCTGTTCCGCGGGGCTGCCGAGGCGGCCCGCCGTCCGGCGGTCCTGCTCGGGCTCGCGATGCTGATCATCGTGGCCGGCGACCTGTACCTGGGCTACCGGCAGAGCAACAACGGTGCGGCGGCTCCGGATCGGTGGCAGTTCGCGTGCTGGCTGACCGGGCACTTCACGCTCACCATGGCGGCCTTTGCGCAGTGCCGACTCGCCAGCCGGCACCGGCTGCATAGCGAAGAGTCACGTGCCCGGTCGATGAGCATCCTGCCGTACGTCGCCGTCGCGCTGGGCTACCTGCTGCTAGTGCTGGCCGTACGCGGACAGCACCTGCGTGTCCTGGGCCTGGTCGTCGGTGCGGTGATCATCACCGGCGTCGTGGTGGCCCGGCAGGTCATCGCATTGCGGCAGAACCACGAACTGGCGATCACCGACACCCTCACCGGCCTGGTCAACCGTCGCCAGCTCCATGACCGGCTGCGACTCGCGCTGACCCGCAGCGCCCGCAACGGGCAGAACGTCGCCGCGCTGCTGATCGACATGAACGGCTTCAAGCAGATCCCCGACACCATGGGCCACGAAGCCGGCGATCAGCTCCTGGTGGCCTTCGGGCAGATCCTGCGCCGTAACGTCCTCGGCGGCGACGTCGTCGGGCGCCTCGGCGGCGACGAGTTCGCCGTCGTGCTGCACAACATCCACACGCCGGACAACGCGACGGCCGTGGCCCGGCGCATCATCACCGACATGCAGCAACCCGTCATGATCGCGAACACGCCGGTGCAACCACGCGCTGCCATCGGCGTCGCACTCAGCGCCCCCGGGCAGTACACCGCCGACGAACTACTGCACCACGCCGACCTGGCCATGTACCGCGCCAAGGCAGCCACGACGGCAGGGTTCGAGATATACCAGGAACACGCCGACGACCCGCAGGCGACGACCGACCGTGATCCTGCTGGGATCGGCTAGCGCTGCCGGCGGTGGGCTCAGGTGGGGCGGCGGGTCGGTCGGGTGAGGGCGGCGAGCACGCCGGTCAGGTCGAGGGCCCGATAGACCAGGCCGCGCGGTTTGATGATCTGCACACTGGTCCCAGGGCCGGCACCGTTGTTGCTGGCGCGCACGATCGCACCGATGCCGGTCGAATCACAGCACGCCACTCGGCCAGGTCCACGACGATGTCCGCGGCGTGCGCCACGGCCGCGGTCATGTCGTCGTACAGCTCGTCGGCGGTGGCCATATCGACCTCGCCGGTGACGGCGAGATCGATGACGCCGTCGATGATCGGGTGACGTTCGATCTTCATCAGTGACCCCCTTATGTTGCGGCTGCTGTCGTCGGGCGGGACGCCTGGGTGGCCGGTCTCGGGTCAGGCTCACGATGCGCCGTGCGACGTCTTGCGGCAGTTCTGTATCCGAGCAGAAGGCAGCGTTGCTGTTGGACGAAGGTCTGTTGAGGACATCCGCCCTCCGGCCTAGGCACACCCATCGGGAATTCGGCGCACACGTACTGACACTGGTCCATGACGCGGCGTAGGATCCGGCAGTCAACTCGCCGACGCTTGCGCGGCCCGCCGAGCTTCGGCACGGCTCTCCAGGGGCTCGTCCGGGAGGGAGTAACCCGATGCACGCAGGTGGGGCGGATGTGAAGGTCGTCGGCTACCGCAGGGTGGTCGTGGCCGCCAGCATCGGCACCTTCATCGAACTCTACGACCTCATCGTCTACGGCTACTTCGCCACCATCCTCGCCGCCCAGTTCTTCCCCCGGTAGGACCCGACCGCGGGGCTGCTGGCCGTCTTCGCGATCTTCGCGGTCGGGTTCTTCGTCCGCCCCCTCGGCGCGATCATCTTCGGGCACATCGCCGACCGCCTCGGCCGGCGCCCGGCCCTGGTCCTGTCCCTGATGCTCATGACCGTCGCCACCGTCGCGTTCGGCCTGCTACCCACCTACGCCACCGTCGGGCTGCTCGCCCCCGTGCTGCTCCTGCTGTGCCGGACACTGCAGGGGCTGTCCGCCAGCGCCGAGGTCACCGGAGCCCAACTACTCATCCTGGAACACGCCCCGGCCGGCCGACGCGGCCGCGCCGTCGCTGTCAACAACGCGGCCGGGCACCTGGCCAGCGCCGCCGCGGCCACGACCGGGCTACTGCTGGCCAGACTGCTCTCACCCGAGCAACTGGCCGGTTGGGGATGGCGGCTGGCGTTCCTGGCCGCCGCGCCGATCGGGCTCGTCGGGCTCTACGTCCGAACCCGGCTAGTGGACAGCCCTGCCTTCCTCGCCCTCGGCGAACGCGCCAAGCAAGGCCGCGCCCCCCTGACGCAGGCCCTGCGCACCGCCAAACGAGGAATGCTCATCGTCGGCGTCTGGACCGCCGTCACCACCCTCGGGGTGTACCTACTGGTGGGCCTGCTGCCCAGCTACCTCGTCCAGACCGCCGGCCTGTCCCGGACCGACGCCTTCACCACCAACCTCATCGCCGTGCTCACCCTGGCCAGCTCCGCCCTGATCGGCGGCTACCTCCTCGACCGATATCCCCTCCGCCGGGTCGCGATCGTGGCCATGGCGGGCGTCGCCGTCATGGCCGTACCCGGATTCCTCATCATCACCGAGGGCCGCAGCTTCAGCGCCGCCCTGACCGGGCAGATCATGTGGACGATGTTCCTCGGCGCCACCTACACCACCGGCACCATGCTCGCCGTGACCCTGTTCCCGGTCGCGGTCCGCTTCACCGCCACCGCGCTCGCCTTCAACATCGGCATCGCCCTGTTCGGCAGCACCGCACCCTACGTATCCACCTGGCTCGTAAGCACCACCCACAGCCCCATCGCCCCCGGCGTCTACCTACTCATCGCCGCCCTCGCCGGCCTCCTCTCCGCGTACTTCGGCCTGCCGCGCCGAGAGGGCGCCAGCGACCTCGCAGCGGCGCGATGGCCGTCCGCCAGGGCTGCGTCAACGCGGTGAGGGGGTACGGGCCTCACCGCCGCGGTGGCCCACGGCGGCGGCCCGCGCGTCGCGCCGGCTGCCGCACTGCACCGCTGGTGCAGCCCGGAGCGCCGGCCGGCCGGGAGTTGCTGGCCTCGCTTTCAGCGGACCGTTTCGTAGCCGGCGTACGCACGGCCTGTCCGATTCGCGCACGCAGCCTGGCCGCTGGATGGAAACATGAACTGTTGTGACGAACTGGCCCCCGGTGATCAGATGGTGCGACTCCTGCGGCCGACTCGGCCGGTGGACGTTGACGGCCAGGGTCCCCGACTCCACCTACGTCGACGGCACCCGCACCGTCGGCGCCTGCTCACCCCAACACCTCACCGACCTGCGGAGAGCCTTCACCGCCCGGCCCTGGGAGATCGAGGAGACCTGGGTGGCCCGCATCCGACTCGCCCGCTACGCCGCCGACGGGCCGCTGTCGGACCCGACCGAACTCGCCGCCGCGACCGGCTTAGACCTCGGGCAGATCCACCAGGCGCTCGGCTGGCAACTCGGCCGCGCCCATGAACGGATGCAGCACCTGGTAGCCGAGGCCCGCCGGGCACGACCGCAGCGGGGCCCGTATCCGCCCTGGGCTCGCTGCACCACCGCCCGGTAGGCCGAGGGGCCTGGCAGGCCGGCGCAGCCTCTGGCCATCACCGGTGGCCCGGACAGAGCGTCTGGACGAGAAATGTCCGCACGGCCATCGGCCCTCTTGGCGGGCTCACCGGCTAGCTTGTTAACCAAAGGCCCCGGGCCAAACCGCCAACCATCCCCGCTCGGGCCCCACAATCCGGCAGTCGCTCCGGTCCCCGGGCGAGCGATACTCAGGCGACGTGCAACGGCGTTCACCTCGGAGCACCCCACTGGAAAGCGAGCACCACACCGTGTCGATCACCGCTGACAGCACCGCCGCCCGCACCGATCCGGCCCGGCTGGCCGCGGTGCGCCGTTACGAGATCCTCGACGCCCCCACCGACGGCCAGTTCGACACCATCGCGGCGGCCGCTGCGGCGGTGTGCGGTACCCCGATCGCCACGGTCAGCATCGTCGACGCAGACCGGGTCTGGTTCGCCGCCGCGAAAGGTCTGGACGGAGTCACCCAGGTCGGTACAGAACCCGGGCTGTGCGCCTCGGCGTTCTGCGCCGACGGCCCGTACGTGGTCAACGACGCCGTCACCGACCCGCGCACCCTGGACCACCCGCTCGTCCGCGGGGAGCTCGGGCTGCGGTTCTACGCCGCCGCCCCGATCGTCACCACCGACGGGCACCACCTCGGGACGGTGACCGCGATCGACGCCATGCCCCGGGAGCTGACCGAGACGCAGAGGACCGTGCTCTCCCATCTCGCCGACCAGGTCGCGCAGCACCTGGAGCTGCGCCTGGCCACCCTCACAGCCGTACGCGCCGAGCGGCAGTTGCGCGACGACGCCGAGCAGCGAGCGGCCGCCGCCGCGGAACTCGCCGCCCGGATGCGCGACGCCGCCGCCGCGCACGCCGCTACGCCGCATCCGGAGCACTGCCAGCTCGGCGGGGCCGCCGGGTGCACCGCACCGGCCGAGCTGAAGATCGCCGACTCGTGGGGTGACTCCGCGTGGGGCTGCACCGACCACGTCGAGGAAGCCATCATCAACGTGCGATCGGTGTTTATCGCCAGCGAGAAACTCGGCGGCCTGACCGCCTACGTCAACCGCTGACCGCTCGGACCGCGTCGGGATCCTGCAGGCTGACCAGGCGGGTCGCGGAGTCGGGTTTGCCGCCGGCCAACCCGGTCCGGGCCTGAGCGATGACGCTGTGCGTGCGTGCGATCGTGACGGTGAGCTCGTTGACGGCGCGTCGCAGTCGTCCTGCGGCCCGGCCGGTCGCCCGGGACAGGGCGCGGCGGGCGTTGCGTAGCACCGTCTGCGCCTCGGTTGAGGTCTGTCGGGGCAGCCTGCCAGTTCCCCGGTGATCCGGGCGACGGTGCTCGTCTACCGGTCCAACCTGCATGTTTGAGCCCGTCCATGCACCTGCCCACGCCCGGCCGCCGCTTCTGACCGGGCGGGCCGGTCCGGCGTCGCGCGCCGGCCGCGGCCACGGTTCGTCAAGCCGCGCTGGATGCGCGAGCGGCTGCGGCTGCGCGCGGACGCACTGCTCAGGCCGATCACGGAGCGACCTAAGTGGACGTCAAGGGGTTGAATCCATGCCACATGTAAATCATGGGCCGACAAATCTCCAGCACGTGTTTACACCGCGTCCCCACATCGCCGGAAAAACGGGCCTCGAAAATGCAGAACCGCAGGTCGGCGCCCTGCGGGTCAAGTGATACAAATGGTTTAGGAGTCCCCATGTGCCCTTAGTGGATCTTGGCGGCATGGATGAGATGGCCGGGTGGCGGTTTGGTGATGCTGCGTTAGACCGCTGCGAGTCCGGCAGGCTGGGCGGTCGTCCGGCAGGCTGGGCGGTCGGTGGATTGAAGGGCTTCCCGTCGCGGATGAGGGCCCAGAGGACGTCGACGCGGCGGCGGGCGAGGGCGAGTAGGGCGGGGTGGTGGTCTTTGCCTTCCGCGCGCCTCTTGTCGTAGTAGGCCCGCGATGTGGGGCAGGTGCGGATGGCGGTGAATGCCGCCATCCAGAAGACCTGCCGGAGTGGGCGGTGGAACCGACGCGCGCCGCGATGATTTCCCGAGACCACCCCGGAATCGCGGGAGACGGGGGCGAGGCCGGCGTGCGCGGCGAGTTTCGCGGCGCTGCCGTACTCGGTCATGTTCTCGGTGTGGACGAGGAGTTCGGCGGTCAGGACCTTGCCCATGCCGGGCAGGCTCTCCACGATGTGTGCGAGTGGGTGCTGGGCGAGGTGTTCGGCGATCGCCTCGTCGACGGCGTCGATGCGCTGTAGCAGCGCGAGGGTTTCGGTCGCTAGTTCCCGCACTAGCGCTGCGGCGGCCCGCTGTCCGGGCAGGGTGACGGTCTGCTGGTGGGCGGCGGCGAGCATCGCTTCGGCGACCTCGACGCTGTTGCGGATCTTTCCGCGCCGCATCAGTTTGATCATTCGCTC
>DASVVF010000810.1:0-3196 GCA_036386695.1 Catenuloplanes sp.
CGAGGCGGGCCGCAACGCCGCCGACTGGTGGGGCCAGTACACCGTCGGTGGCCGCACCACCGGCGACGTCCGGCTCGCCGCCCGCCGCATCCTGACCGGCATCGACGACGGCGACCCGCAGGTCCTCTTCGCGTTGCCGGGGTGCGACCGCACCGACGCCGCACTGCACCTGCCGGACGTCATCGACACCCACGGCGCCCCCGACACACCGGAATCGCCCACGGGCGACGAACTGGCGGACGCTCTCGCGGCTTACGCCGACGCCTACGACGCGGCGGCCGAGGCCCGCGTCGTCGAACTGTGTCACCTCGCGGCCAGCCCCACCGGCACCGACCTCACGCACCTGCATCCGGACCGGGTGGGCATCGACGCCGTCGGCGTGTTCTCCGGCGAATGGGCGGCCACCGACGACGGGGACCGGTACGCGAGCGGGTATGTCGGCACCCTGATCGGCCGGTGGAACGGCTGGGCCGTGTTCACCTGCACCCGTCAGGTCGCCGACGCCATCGTCGCCGACCACGAGCAGCAGCGCCGCCAACTCCGCGACGACCTCCGCGACGCCGGTATCGCCGAGGCGCAGCTCGACCACGCCGTCGATGCCGAGTTGGCCCGGCTCACCTTCGACGGCGACGTCCTCGTCGCCGACCTGAGCGTCCTGCAGGACGACCCGGAGGCGATCGCGCGGGTACACCCGGACAGGAACGGCCAATACGACGTGATGGGCCGCATCTGGTGCTGGGAAGCGGTCGATCCGTACGCCTGCGACCGGATCGTCGGCGACATCCCGGCGCCGGACGGGGAGCCGGAGTCGGTGCTGCTGCGCCACACACCGGGGATGCGGGTACCGCACGACCGGATTCGCCTGACGCCGCTGCAGCACTCGGCGACGAACGGCGGGCTAGCGTTCAGCGGCGAGGTGACCCTCGACGGGATCCGGTTCGCCACTGTGAGCAACGACGGCAACGGCGGCGGCACCCAGTTGTCCGACCCGGATCCGTTGCCCGGCGGCCGAGAGGACTGGCGGGCGTACCTCGCCGGGTGCCGATACCACGGTGCACCGGTCAGCGAACAGCGGCTGCTCGACGCCCTCACCGACGAGTACTACCTCGACGTCGCCGTCAGCCATGCCGCCGCCGAGGGCGGCACGCAGGTACGACTGATCGACGACAGCGGCCATACCCGCGCCCTCCGCCCGATCTTCGACGCACCACGCGACTTCCCCGACCTGCTGCGCTGCGCCACCGAGGTCGTCGGCGACGACTGGCCCGCCCCGGCGGGGCGCACCTGGCAGGTCTGGACCGGCACCGCCTGGATCCCAGTGCCAGCGCCCCGACCGTACGCCTGAACCCCGTCACGACCAGAGAAGTGAGGTGCCGCCGTGCACTGCGACATGGCCCTGCGAGCCCTGTACCTGCCCGCCAACACCACCATCGACCTCACCGCGGCGAAGGCCACCGCCACCCGACTCTGCGGTCAAGCCACTACCGATGACCTGGCCCGAATGCTCGACAACGACACCTTCGCCGACATCCCCATCACCGACATCAACCCGCCGGTCTGCGCCTGGTCCGACGAACTCGTCAGCCGGCACACCGCACCCCTGCGCCGCTGGGCCGAACAGTGCCTGCACTGGCTGCTCGACGAGTTCACGGCGTCGCTGCACCACCGCGAGGTCCTCTGCTTCCACTTCGGTGTCAGCCCCAGCGCCGGCGACGAGGGCGTCGACGCGTACGTGACCGGCGGCTTGAACTTCGGTGCCGCGCCCACCGAGCCCTACGACAGCTGGGCGATCTTCTATGACTCCGACCGGTACCCGACCGGTTGGTCTGACGCCATCGGCGCCGCCGCCGGGCTGCTACACCCGCACGGCCGCGGAGTCGCGACCCGCGCCGTCACCTTCTACGCCTGGGGCTGACTGACCAGCCCGAAGCCACGGCCGGCCCCGCCGCACGTCCCCGTGCGGTGGGGCTTTCCCATGTCCGACAGCACCGGCCCACCCCCCTTGCCGCGCGGGCCGCTTTCGCGATGTCGCGCGTCTTAGGAGTCCGCCGGCCCGCCGGTCATCGCCTGCACGGTCACGCCGCTGCGGATGCCACTTGACCACGTGCCGCAACGAAGCGTGGATCAACTCCACGCTCGACAGGAAGGAGCGACAACCACATGTCCCGCACCACCGAAGCGCTGAGCCCCGCACCGGGCACGGGCGCGACACCGACCGCCGCGCAGAAGATCGTCGCGGCGATGTGGACCATCGGTAAGCCCGGCACCACGAAAGACATCGCCGCCGCCGCCGGCGTCGGCTACTCCACCGCCACCCCGATCCTGCGCCACCTGCTGGCCACCGACCAGGCAGTCAGGACCGAAAGCCCTCAAGGCACCACCGAGTGGCAACTCACCGCCACCCTCACCGGAACCGAGAAACCGCCCGCGACGTTCGAGCACGACCCGGTCGACGTCGCCGACAGCGACAGCGCTGGCAGCGCTGGCGCCGACCCCGACCTTGGCATCGACGCCAGTTCCGAGCTGAAATCAGTTCCGACCGACACCAACCCCGTCGGCACGGCGGCGCACTCACCCGACGCCCCGGACGCGACGGCAATCCCCGCTACCACCGCGCCGGACGACACGGACGCAGACACCGCATCCAGCACACCGTCGTCGCGTACCTACCGCAAGCCGGTCCAGCCGCGCCGACCGAAGGGTGAGCTGCGCGCCGCCGTCATCGCCGTCCTCAAGGCGGCGCCCAATCAGCCGTTCAAGGTGTCCGAGGTATGCAAAGCCATCGACGCCGCGAACGCCGACAGCGCGTCGAACAAGGCCGGTGCCGGTGCGGTCGCCAACGCCCTCGACAAGCTCGTCGGCTCGGGCGACGCCGTCCGTATCGAGGACGCCAAGTACGCCACCTATCAAGCCGCCCCGTAGGACGGCCCCATTCAGGGATAAGCCCGGGCCGACCGTCCTGCTTGGCCGCTGACGGCCGGCCCGGTGCTCCTTTACCAGCAAGGAGCGTTTCGAAGTGTTGCAGAACTGGCAGATCATCACCATCGGCGCCCTGAGCGCCGCCCTCGTCGGCTGCGTTCTCGTCATCGTCGTCCAGCGGCAGTGGCTCGCCCGCGCCCGCCACGACGCCGCCCACGACGACCTCACCGGCCTACCGAACCGGCGCACCGCCACCCGGCACCTGCGCCACGCACTG
>DASVVF010000811.1:0-4541 GCA_036386695.1 Catenuloplanes sp.
CCCCCTGCCTCCACGCGGTGGCGCACCGCCCCCACACCTCGCCACCACGGTTCACCCCCCCGCAGCCTCCCGGGGTGAACCCCGGCGCCGACCGGTCCTGCGGACCGACGGCGCCCCGGGGAGGACCGGATCCCGCCGCTACCGGGACGGGTCCCTGGGTTGGCCCGCCGGTCCTCCCCACCACACACCAGACCGCCGAGGAGCCAGGGATGATCGACTTGCATCCGGGAGTCGAGCACGACACCGACCGCGCCACCCGCGGCCGTCGTGCGCGCACGCCCACGGGCCCGGCCGGCGCCCATCAGCTGTGCGGCGCTGGAGCGGTCTCGTGAGCGGTGAGCACCTTCCCCGCCGGCCTCATTGGACGTGCCCGGTGTGCGGCGACCCCTGGCCCTGCGCACCGGCGTTGCGCCGACTCTCGGCCGAGATGACCCGAATACCTATGTGCATTTACCTCGCTGCGTACCTCGTCGAGGCCATCGCCGACCAGCCCGCCATACCCAGCGAGGCCCTCTACCTCCGGTTCCTGCAACCAGCTCGATCCCAGCCCAACACGCACACCACCGCACCGTGAGGACCAGCTCCATGCCCATCCACGTCCCGGTCCGTTCCGCGACACCCGACGATCACCGCCACATCGCGGCCCTGCTCGCCGCCGCGTTCGCCCCCGGGCCGATCGGGCAATGGTTCAGCAACGACACCGCTCTACGAGCCGCCTACACCCGCGCCTTCTTCGACCGGGTGGTCAGCTCGGCGATCGTGAACCCTCGGGCGCTTGTCCACATCACCGAGGACGGCTCAGCCGTGGCGATCTGGTACGACCACCGCGACGAGCACATCGTCGAACCCGTCGGGTACGACACCGAATTCACCCCGCTCGACGACGACCCGGTCGCAGCCCGCAGGTTGGCGCTGCTGCACGCCATGCTCACCGGCATCCACACCACGGCCGCGCACTTCCACCTCGGCTACCTGGCCGTCGAGCCGTCCCGGCAGAACCGGCACCTCAGCGACACCATGCTGCGCTACCAACACCCATTCCTCGACCTCACCGCGACACCGGCATACACGGTCGCGCACACCGCCATCGACCTCACCGTCCTGCACCGTCACGGCTACGTCATCAACAGGCCAACACGCTCCCATGACGGCCTCCAAATCTGGCCCGCATGGCGGCCCCCGCACCCAAGGGCCGTTCCCTCCCAACGGTGATCGCCAACCGCCGTCGCTCGCCGCAGCAGGCCTTGACCCGTGCCGTGCACCGCAGCCGCCCTCATACCCCCGGTGGCGGCCGGCGGTGCACGCACCCGCCGTGCCCACCCCCGGCATGGCACGCCATCGAAGGAACGACCAAGGAAAGGATCTTCGTGTCCTCTTGCACCATGTCTGTGATCCGCCGGGCCACCGCAGCGACCATCGCCACGGTCATGGCCGGCGCGCTGGCCGGGACTGCCCTCCCGGCGTCCGCCGGCCCGGCCGACCAGGTCCCGCCGCCGTGCGGGCCGCTGGCAGTCAACCCGCCCCTGGCGTTACCCGCCGGCCGATCACCAGCAGCGCCCGTGCTGCGACGGCTCGCCGCGAACCCGGCGACCGAACCCGGCGACGCGCAAACCGGTCGCTACACCCGCCTCACCCTGACCATGGCCGCCGCGGACAGCACGATCGGCGACTGCGTCAGCACCACCACCGCGTATGCCACCGAACGACGCTGGCGCGACGAACGCGCCAACAGCGGCCGGATCACCGGCACCCCCTGGCACCCCGACCCGGCACACCCACCGGCGACCGACACGACCTGGTATGGACGCGGTGAACTACGCGGCACCATTCCCGGCCGGGTGCCGGCCGACCCCGTCCGGCTGGCCGCCCTGCTCGACCAGGCGTACCCGCCGGACACCGAGGCGCACGCCCACCGAACCCGAAACCTCGCCCAGCGCGCCGGAGCCCCGCCGGCGGCCGGCACCGCGCGGCGGGTCCTGGCCGTCGGCGACCTCGTGGCGTGGCACCACACGAACCGGCCAGCGCGCCAAGCCGTGCTGACCGTGCTGGCCGGCGTTGCGGACCTGCACTACCGAGGCAGGGTGACCCTCGCCGGCCGGACCGGCATCGCGGTCAGCGTCGCCGACGGCGCCAGCACGCACGTGTTGCTCATCGACGCCGCCACCGGGCAGATCCGCGTCGTTGAGGAGGTACTCACCGACCCGGTCATCGGCCGCAACCTCGGCGTGCAGGTGCCGTACTCGTTGGCCCGGACCGTCATGGGACCGCAGGGCCGTAGCCCTGGAACCGGCGGCGGTGAGCCGCACACGCGCGCCGCCGAGCCCGCCTGACTCCGTCGGCTGGATGCCCGGCCCGCGCGAACACGCCACAACGTCACGCGGGCCGGCGCCCCAACGGCTGGCCTTGCTGGCCCACTCCCGCCGTTCCTGAGTCCTCACAGGAGGCACGATGCCGACGCCCATATGGGTGGTGCGGAACATGCGACGTACCGACGTCACCGCTGTTGTCGACCTTCTTACTACTGAAACGGCCACTGCGCGCATCGACGCGAACCCGGAGGCCCGCAACAACCGCCGTCGTATGTTCCACGACCTCCGTGCCCTCGCGGCGGCGACCGGCAACGTCGATATCGCCGTCCAGACAACCGGCAACAGAGTCGCTACCGCGACCCGAAGCACGTTGCTCGGCGTCGCAGTCGCCACAGCTCAATCGTCCGAACACACCAGCAAGCCGCGACCTCGCACCGGCCCTGAACCCGTCGACGCGCCGCCCTACCTTGTGCACCAACTTCGGCACCTCGTCAGCCGGCAACACCATGAGTCGACCGAAGATAGCTACTGCACCCTGCGATACCTTGCTGTCCGAAACGACGTGTCCCATGACCCCGTCAAGGTCCTCAACACGGTCGCCGAACACGGTCTGATCGACTTCGGGCAACCCGTCGCGGTGCTGACCGCGGTCCTGCAGCACCTGAGTGACTCCGACGCGGTCGAGCTGCCACGCACGATCCGCGACTACGTGACCCGGGACTCCCACCTGGTGCTGTCGCACCCGAGCACCCCGGAGCCCGGCAACGCGGACCTCGCCGACGCGATCGAGCACTACCAGACGACCACCGCGACGTGGACGCTACGCGACATCAGCCAGGCCCCCGCCTTGCTCGGCACCGGCTGGACGCCCCGACCACCCGGCATCACCGCGATCGGACTCTGGCATCCCGACATCGCCGCCCCAGGCGCCCTCGACGAGGATCCACGCTTCGTCGAAGCGCAGGCCGGCATCCCCGGCTGGGCGGTCATCGCCGCCGCCGCGCCCACACCGCCCCGCCACGGCGGTGACCGGTGACGATCCTGCCCGAATCCGCCTCCATCCCGAACGAACTACCAGTCACCCTGCCGACCAGCTTCGATCGGTGGTGGCACCGCCGCGTCGCCGAACCGTCCATACCGGTGCCCCGTCCGGCCGGCGTATGGGACGCGTTGCTCGGCGGCGACACTCACAGCACCGCAGACCAGGCCACCGCCGACGACCTGCTCGCCGCCTCCCCGGCCCTGCAGCCCTGGGCGGAGCAACTCGTCGAGTTCCGCCAGCAGGCCGTCACCCAGCTCGCCCGTGCCGGATGCCGGCAATGGCTCGACCTCGGACCCGGACTACCCACCGCCACGTCGCTCTACCACGACCTGTGCACCAGCACACGCGGCGAGCACACCCTGGCCTGTGTCGACAACGACCCGTTCGTCCTCGACTGCATCCGCGCCTACACGTCCACCCACACCCCGCGCGTACGTGCCACAGCCGTAACCGCCGACCTACGGCAACCCCACACGATGCGCTACCAGCTGCCCGGGGCCCGCCAGACCGGCCTGCTCGACCTGACCCGGCCCGTCACCGTGATCGCGGGCGCGGTCCTGCACCACCTCACCGACCCGCAGGCCAGCAGCCTGCTCGCCTCGATCCGGCAGGTCGTCACACCCGGATCCCAGCTCGTCGTGACCCACTGGGCCAACCCGGACCCGGACGACTACGAGATACGCACCGCCCTGGACCGCTACCGCCAGCACACCGCACAGCTGTACCTGCGCACCCCCCGACAGGTCGAGGGCCTGATCGGAGCCGGGTGGACGCTGCACCCACCCGGCATCCGCCGGCTGCCGCCACTCGACGACACCATCGCGGCCGGCTGGGGCCTGACCGCGACCGCCACCGCCGCACCCGGTGGCGCGGTGGCCCGCGCAGCGTCGCGGTGGCAGCGATGAACGAACTCGAGAGCCCATCGCTGCAAGGGCACCAGGGCACACCAACGCTCGCCGTGTCGGACATCGCCTCGTGGCTGCCGAACCTGCGCACGACCCTCGTGGTAGCCCCGCAACGGGCACTGGATTACCTGCCCCGGATCATCAGCCCTCGCGCCGCTGGCGTACCACGCGAACACCGGGTCGACGCGCTCGGACTGCTCGCCGAAGCGTACCTACGCCTACACGAGCCCGAAGAAGCAGTGGCCGCCGCCGCAGCAGCTTGGCCGGCGGCGCGAGCTCTGGACC
>DASVVF010000812.1:0-7354 GCA_036386695.1 Catenuloplanes sp.
TGTCGCTGGTGGTGCCCGGCAGGTAGTGCCGGTTGGGCTGGTGCATCGACGCCACGTTGATGAACGTGAACAGTGGACGGTCCGCCGGCACGCCGCGCAGCACGTCGGCCAGCCGGTCCAGTTGGGCGTCCAGGCCGTTCACGGCGGTCACCCCGAACCCGGGCTCCCAGTGCGCCTCGGTGAACAGGCCGGGCAGCACCGAGCCGAGCGGGCTGCGCTTGTTGAAGAAGCCGACGCCGCCGAGACAGACGGTGTGGTAGCCGACGTCGGCGAGGGCACCGGGCAGGTCCGGCCGGTCGAACTCCCAGGTGTCGGCGCCGGCCGTCACCGCGCCGGGGAACGCCGCGGCGTACAGCCGCTCGTACCGGCCGGGGGGTGGTGGGGTGGGCAGGAACCCGGCGAAGAACGCGTGGTGCGCGGCGTAGGTGAAACTGGCCGGGGAGTGCCGGCGTTCCCACCGGCCACCGGGCAGCGCCCGCACCAGGTGCGGCGTGCGCCCGGCGGCGGCCAGCTCCGCGGCCACGTCGTAGCGCAGCGTGTCCAATGTGACCATCAGGATGTCGTGACTGCCGATCAACTCACGCACCAGGGCACCTCCACACCGCGTTCGGACTGGCCGGTGCCGCCCTGGGCCGGCGCGGGCAGCGGCCACCGACCGCCGGCCAGCGCGCACACCTGTTCTGCGTAGGTGTCGCGGCCGTCGGCGAAGACCCCGGGCAGCAGGTCCCCGAAGGCGTTGACCTCCGCGACGGCGTGCCGTCGCCAGCCGACCAGGAACATCAGGTCGACACCGACCTGCAACGTGCGCGGGAAGCACGCCGCCACCCGCTCGCAGGTCTGCAGCGCCGCCGCCCAGTTGCGCGGCCCGGCGGCGGCGCGCAACTCCGCCAGGTCGCCACGGGCATTGCCCAGGTGCAGGTTGGTCAGCGGTCCGCGCGCCGCCCGGACCACGGCGTGGGTGGCCCGCCCCGCCACCACCACGACCCGCACGTCGACCACCCGGTCACCGAGCCCGACCTTCGGCAGCCACCGTTCCACGTGCAGGGGTCCGCCGAGCCGGTCGGTGGCGAGCCGGTCCACAATGGCCGCGACGTCCCCCTCGCGGTCGTAGCGGCGCACCCGCAACGAGTTGAACAGCGCGTCGTCGGTCAGCTCGATCGACGTCACCGCACGGATCCGGGGTCCGCTCACGGCCAGCGCCACGACCCCGGCGGCGGACGAGCCGTGCGCGGGCTTGACGAACACCCGCGACCAGCCGGCCGCGGCCATCGCCGCCCGCAACCCGGCGTACGAGCGCACCGGCCCGAGCGCACCGGGCACCGGCACCCCGGCGGCGGCCAGCAGGTCGTGGCAGCGCCGCTTGTCGCAGAGCACCGCGATGTCGTCCGGGTCGCTGAGCAGGCGGGCGCCGCCCGACGCGAGCCCGTTGACGGCGCGTACCAGCCCGGAATACCAGGCGGCGGACCCGATCAACTCGCCGTGCCGGGCCGGCCGGTCGGCCCCGCGCAGCAGCCGGTCCACGGTGGCGTCCTCGCCCGGGGACTCCACCCGGACCAGCGTCCCCGCCGCCGGCGGCGGCGCACCGCAGAGCACGTCGCGCCAGGCGAGGACGGTCGGCGGCGGCCACCCGGCGGCCAGGGCGGCGGCGGCGAACAGCCGCACCCGCCGGTGGCCGGGGTTGCCCACGACGGTCAACTCCATCTCACTCCGACACGGCCGTGTAGCGGTATTCCTCGTCGTCGTTCTCGTCGGCCTCCTGCGGGTCGGAGACGTCGACCGGCACCCCGGGCAGGGCGGCGACCAGCCGGTCGGCGACGTCCGGGGACAGGTAGTGGTGATGCAGGTCCAGGCGCCGTAGGTGGCCCAGCGGCTGCCCGGCGAGCAGGGCGTTCGCCCCGTCGTCGCCCAGGGTGCCCAGCGACAGGTCGAGGGTCTCCAGCCGGGGCACCAGCGGGGCGGTCGCCAGCGCGGCGGCCACCTCGTCGGCGATGCCGGCGTTGCGCAGGCCGAGGTGCCGCAGCGCGGGCAGGACGTCCCCGGCGAGTAGCGGGGCGAGGTCGGCGACGGTGGTGTCGCCGCCGTAGTTCTCGACCCCCAGCCACAGCTCCAGCGCGCTCAGCCCGGGCAGGTCGCTGCGCAGCACCGCGTCGACGGTCTCAGCGGGCAGACCGCCGCTCTCCAGGGCCAGTTCCCGCAGTGCGCCGTGGCGGACCGGGGAGAAGCCCAGGCTGGCGCCGCCGCGCGCCCGCAACGTGTGCAGTGCCGGGTACGCCGTCAGCAACGGACTGACGTCGTCGACGCGCATCCAGGAGACCTCGCACTCCTCGCTGGTCTGGTCGCCCAGGAACAACGCGCGCAGCCGGGGCAGGCGGGGTGCGGCGGCGCACAGCTGGTCGATCGGCGCGTCGTTGAACGCGGCGTACCCCCAGGCCCCGATGACGAGGGCCTCGACGGTCGCCCCGGCCTGGTCGACGAACTCGTCGAACGCCACCCGGAACGGCTCGAACGGCTCGTAGTCGGCGCCACCGTCGTAATCCCACATCGAGAACCGCCAGGCCACCGGGCCGTCGACGGCAGGCAGGGGCCGGCCGATCGGCACGTCGGCGATCGGGCGGCCGGCGAACGTGGTGGCGTGCTGGTAGAACGCCATGGGTCACTCCCCCACCGCGACGTAGCGGTACGTCTCGCCGTTGTACTCCTCGACCTCCTGGGGGTCGGACAGGTCGACGGCCACGCCCGGCAGCGCCGCCGCGACGCGTTCCTGTGTCGCCGGGGACAGGAAATGGTGGTGCAGGTCCAGGCGTCGCAAATGGGTCAGCGATTGCCCGGCCAGCAACGCGTCGGCGCCCTCGTCGGTCAGCTCACCCATCGACAGGTCGAGAACCTCCAGGCGGGCGACGATCCCGGCGGTGCTCACCGCGGCGGCGAGGGCGTCGGCTATCTCCGCGTCGCACAGCGCCAGGTGGCGCAGCGCCGGCAGCCGGTCGCCGGTGAGGATCGGCGCCAGGTCGTCCACCCGGGCGTCCCCGCCGTACTGCGACGTGCCGAGCCACAGATCCAGGCGTTCCAGTGCCGGCAGGTCGCTGTCGGCGACCGCGCGCACCACCGGGGCCGGCAGCCCGCCGGACTCGAACGCCAGCTCCCGCAGGGCCGTGTGGTGGACCGGTCGCAGCGCCAGACCGTCGGCGCCGCGCACCCGCAGCACCTCCAGCGCCGGGTACGCCAGCAGCAGCGGGGTGATGTCCTGATGGTGGATCCAGGAGATCTCGCACTCCTCGGCCGTCAGCTCGCCGACGAACAGCGCGCGCAGGCCGGACAGCCGCGGGGCGAGCGACACCAGCAGGTCGATCGGCGGGGCGTTCTCGAACGAACCGCCCCACTCGCCGAGCACCAGGGCCCGGATCCGCCCCGCCGGCACGCTGGCGAGCAGCGCCTCGAGCAGCTGCGCGAAATCCTCCGCCGGCGCCTCGAAGTCGTCGACCTCCACCTTCCACGCCACCGCGGCGGGATCGTCGGGCACCTCACCGCGCGGGTAGAAGGGGAACACCGGCAGCCCGGCGAACTCCGGCGCGTGGGAACTGATGGTCATTGCCTACCTCCGGTCCGGCGTACGGTCGGCGCACGCTAACAGAGCCGACCGACAAAGACCCCGGGGGCCGGGGCGACGTTTGTACGATGTGTCGCATGCTGGTGGTGAGCTCAAATGACATCCCGGGCCACGACATCGAGGTCGTGCTGGGTGAGGTCTTCGGGGTGACGGTGCGCGCCCGCAACGTGGGAGCGGGTTTCACCGCCGGGCTGCGGGCGATCGGCGGCGGGGAGATCCCGGAAATGACCCAACTGCTGTTGCAGAGCCGTAACGAGGCGATGGGTCGGATGATCCACTTCGCCCGGCAACGTGGGGCCAACGCCATCGTCGCGTTCCGCTTCGACAGCGGTGAGATCGCCGGGCACTGGACCGAGATCTGCGCGTACGGCACGGCGGTCTGGATCGTCCCCGTGACGGAGGCGGCCAAACGCCGGTACGAGGAGCTGCAGCGCGCCGGCCAGATGCCGCCCCACCAACAGCAGTACTCGACCAGCGTCAGCGAGTACGGCCCACGGGCCACCCAATAGCGCGGGCCCGGCGGACCGCGACACGGGGTTGGTCACGGTCCGCCGGGCGTGGTGGAGCCCGTCCCGGCCGAGTCGGCTACGGCCGCTGGCCGGCCCGGTCCACGATGGCGATCCGCAGCAGCGCGGATTTGTAGATCACGTCACCGGGCTTGGGCCGCGCGCTGCCGTAGGACACGACGCTTCCGTTGAGTTTGCCGCTCTTCCCGTTGACGATCTCGGCACCGGCCAGGTCGAGTTCGGCCGCGATGATGTTGTGCCCGAGGTACGCGTACGTCGCCGGGTCGAAGACAAGTTCGTGGCGGGCGCCGGCCTCGGTGTGGGTCACCGCGACACCGGCCCGCCCGCTGGCGTCGGCCACCCCCCGGCGTACCTCCACCCCGGTGATCCGCTCCGCGGCCCGGAACGCCGCCTCCTGGACCGCCGGCGAGTGGTTCTTGTACAGCAGCTCGGCGAGTTCCTGGAACGCGCGGTGGTCGGCCGAGAGCCGGATGAACCGCTCCATCCGGCCGTCGACCGCGACCAGGGTCGGTTTGGCGGCCGCCAGTTTGAACAGGTGCGCCAGCAGCCGCTCCGGATCGGTGGGGACGGCGTCGGGCCGGTAGGCCGGCTCCGGCGTACAGGGGACCTTGGGACTCGACTCCGGCCGGTCGATGGTCTCCGCCCGCCGCCCGTTCTTGCAACCGTCGATGTTGGTCCGGGTGGGTCGCCGCTGTCCCGACGGCGGCGCCGGTTCCTGGATCACCAGGCCGTCGCGGGTCCCGTCCACGGACAGCCAGGTGCGGGTGCGCTGCGGCCCGGAGACGGTGGTCCTGCCGGGAACGACAGCCCCGTCGCGGTCCTCCTTCAGCTCGGTCGACGACTGGACCTCGACCGAGTCGATGAACAGGAACTGGTTCGGCCGGGCGGCCAGCGCCGGGGTGGCGGCCGCGTGCCGGGCCGCCAGCAGGAGCACCTGTCGGGCGCCGGGCGGGGCGGGCGCGGCGGACGTGGCCGGCGGCGCGGCGCCCATCGTGGCCGCGCCCATCGTGGCCGTGCCCTGCGCGTCGCGGTCCGGCGGCGCGGGCGAGCCTCCGGCGATGGTGGCCAACTGTGCGATGACCAGGGCGGCGGCGACGGCCGCCGCGACGCCGGCGGGCGCGCCGATGCGCCACGCCAGGCGTACGCCGGTGGGCCGCGACAGCGATCTGCGCCGTTGGACGGGGCCACGCATGCCGTTGAGGACCCGGTGGCGTACCCGCGCCGGCGGGCCGTCGACCGTCGGGTTCAGGCTCTCGCCGAACTCCTGGAGCATGGACAGGTCAGATTTCATCGTGGTCCTCCGTCGTGGTGGTGGGGTCGAACCCACCCAGTGCCTTGCGGACCTTGCGGCGGGCGCGGCTGAGCCGGGAGCCCACGGTGCCCTGCGGGATCTTCAACGCCTCGGCCACCTCGTCGTAGCTGAGCTGACCCCAGGCGACCAGCAGCAGGACATCGCGGTCGCCCGGGGCCAGCCCGGCCAGGGCGGCGGCCAGCGGCCGGCGTGCCGAGTCGGCGACCACCCGGGCGGCGACCTGGTCGGCCGGGCCGTCCTGGACGGTGTCCTGGGTGGCGCGGGCCATGGCCCGGTAGCGGGCCTTCTCCCGGCGGTGGTGGGTGGCCAGCTCCCGGGTGAGGATGCCGAACAACCACGGCCGGGCGTCCGGGCGGTCCAGCTGGTACGACTGCCGCCCGCGGAACGCCGCGAGGAACGTCTCCGCGACGACGTCGTCCGCGATCGCCGGGCCGACCCGCTGGTGGGCGAAGCGGTAGAGCGGCGCGGCGTACCGGTCGTAGATGGCCGCGAACCGGTCCGGGTCGGCCAGCGACGCGCGGATGACCGCGGCGTCGGTGTCGGGATCCGTTCCGGTCTCCGCCGCCCGCGTCACCGCGGTCATGGGTGATCTCGTGGTTTCATGGTGTCGGGACTCCCGTCGGTTGGTTGCCTTCCACCCCTGTCTACGCGCGGGATCCGATCCGTCTTCACGTGTTCTCACGTGCGTGCGCGGCATGCCGCCGCCGCGCGAGGGTAAGCCGGCGCCGTTCGCGCCCGGGGGTCCGCGACCAGCGCGGCTCAGCGGTTGAGGCGCCGGTAGACCGGGGCCAACCGCTTGTGCAGATCCTGGTAGACGCCGAACGCCTCGTCGTAGGTCGCCCGGTTGCCCGCCGTGGGTTCGAAGACCTGGTCGTTGCGCATCAGAGCCGGAATGTCGGCGAACGAGATCATCCCGGCGCCCACCGCACCGATCCAGCCGGCCCCGCGGGCGTTCACCGCGACCGGTTGGGCGTCGCGGCGGATCTCGATGCCCAGCACGTCGGCGAAGATCTGGCACCAGGAGTCCGACTGCGCCCCGCCGCCGGTGATCGCCATCGAGGTGACCGGTGCGCCGAGGAACCGGTCGACCGAGCGGGCCAGCCAGCGGGTGTTGAACGCGACGCCTTCGAAGACAGCGCGCAGCAGGTCCGAGCGGTTGGTGTCGAGGGAGATGTTGAGGAACGCGGCGCGCAGGTTCGGGTCGTCGACCGGGGCCCGTTCGCCGTACAGCCACGGGGTGTACAGCACCCCGTTGGCGCCCGGCGGCACGGTCGGGATGATCTTGTCGAAGGCGTGGAAGATGGTGCCCTCGTCGCGGCTCAGGTGCCCGGCGGAGAGCAGCGGGTCGTCGTACTCGACGACCTTGTCGCGCAGCCAGGTCAGGTTGGCGCCGGCGGTGGCCTGCAGCGCGGTCATCAGGTACCGGCCCGGTACGGCGCACGGCAGCGACGCGATCCCGGCGGAGACGTCGGTCTTCTTGGCCGGCACGTGTGCCGCGATCCACGACGACGTGCCCAGGTAGAGATGTGGTTGGTTGTCGCCGGTGGTGCCGGCGCCGACCGCGGCGGCGGTGTTGTCGATGGCACCGGCGACCACCCGCACCGACGCCGGCAGGCCCAGCCGGGCGGCGGCGCTGGCCGACAACGTGCCGATGACCTCGGTGCAGGCGACGATCGGCGGCAGCTTGTCCCGGTCGATCCCGCAGTCGGCGACCAGCGCCGGCGAGTAGCCGATGGCGTCGGCCCGCCGGTTGTCGGTGACCCAGGAGGTCAGGATCGAGTCGACGGTCGCCACCGTGCGCCCGGTCAGCTTGAGGTTGATCCAGTCGAGGACGTTGAGGAACGAGGCGGTTCGGCGGTAGACCTCGGGCATCTCGTCACGCACCAGCAGCATGTGCGACGCGGGGTC
>DASVVF010000813.1:0-9273 GCA_036386695.1 Catenuloplanes sp.
AGAATCAAGAGTACGGGCACCAGCAGCCGGGGCTTCGAGTGGTAGTAACCGCCCTGACCGACGACGAGCGTCAATGCGATCATCCCGTACACGGCCAACGGAGCCCAGGGTCGTCCCGCCAACGCGATCCCGGCCGCCACCACGGCGACGATCAGCAGGAGCGCCACACTGACCGGCACCCAACCGTCGCCGGTTCGCAGGGTGGTGGCCAGGAACCGGCCGGTGGTGGCGCCGCCGTCGAACGACGTTCCCCAGCCGGCCGACTGCATCACGAACCACCCGTCCCACCGCCCGAGGCGGCTGCCGGCCCAGAGCAGGTAGGCCGGTGCCCCCGCCAGTGCCACCACGGCCGCCGCCAGCGCCGGCCACCGCTCCCGCAGGCCCGCCCGGCGGACCGCCAGCAGCGCCGCCAGCGCCAGCGCCAGCGCGGCGGCGACCCCGGTCGGGCGGGTCAGCGCGGCGGCGAGCCCGAGCAGGCCGGCCACCGGCCAGTGGCCCCGGTGCGCGGCGACGAACATGCCGGCGACAACGGCCAGAAAGAGACCCTCGGAGTACCCCATCGACAGCACGACCGACATCGGCTGCGCGCAGCACAGCACCACCAGGGCATAGCCGGCCCGCCGCCCGTACAGGCTGGTCCCGAGCAGGTGCAGGGCCACCGCGGCGCACGCGGCCGCCAGCCACGCCACCACCAGGGCGGCGGCGCCCGGGCTCAGCCCGGTCGCCGCCACCACCCGGATCAGCATCGGGTAGAGCGGGAAGAACGCCAGGCCGTTGCCGATCAGCTCGCCGCTGGCGTTGTAGCTGTAGCCGGCCGGATAGCCCTCGGTGGCGACCCGGACGAACCAGGTGGCGTCCCACTCCAGCAGCTGGGCGCGGAGCCGGGGGCCGTCAGCCGGGGTGAGCCAGGAGATCAACGCGAGCTGCCAGATCCGGGTGATCGCGAAAAGGGTCAGCACGACGCCCACGCCGGACCATCCCCCGGCGGTCTGCCACAGCGGCGGTGGGGTGGCCGGCGACCCGGGGTCGGTCCCGGCCGGGGCGGTGGGACTGTCCACCGGTGCCCGCTGGTCGGTCGCCGCCGCAGTGGTGGGCCTGGCGGACATCATGGCCCGCCGGCGCCCGACGGGCCACCCGGGACCGGCAGACCGTCGGCACCGGGCCCCCCACGACCGGAGCCGGGGAGGCGGTGGTGGACCGTCCCGGCGACCGCCGACGGGCCGTTCGCCACCGACGCGCCGTTCCCGGCCGACTCACCGTTCCCGGCGGACTCACCGTTCGCCAGCGACGCGCCGTTCCCGGCTGACTCAGCGTTCCCGGCCGCCGCCGGGCCGTTGGCGGGGGCCGCGCCGTTGCCGGTGGCCGGGATGGCCGTCGGGGTCGAGCCGCCGATGGCGTCGTCGTCGTCCGGTCCGGCGTTCTCCGCGCTGGCGTGCCGCTCGGCGCGCTCGGTGAGGGTCACCCACGCCGCCTCGGCCGCCCGCTGCTCGGCCTCCTTCTTACTGCCGCCGTCGGCACCACCGTGGCGCTCACCGGCGACCACGACCCAGGCCGTGAAGGTCTTGGCATGATCGGGGCCGGCCTCGTCGATGCGGTAGTCGGGCACACCCAGCCCGAGGGTGGCGGTCAGCTCCTGCAGGCTGGTCTTCCAGTCGAGCGCGGCACCCTGGCCGGCCGACTCCGCCATCACCGGGTCGAACAGCCGGTGGATGACCTCGCCGGCGATGTCCAGGCCGTACTGCAGGTAGATGGCTCCCAGCAGGGCTTCCAGCGTGTCGGCCAGGATGCTGTTCTTGTCGCGCCCGCCGGTGGTCTCCTCGCCCTTGCCGAGCAGGAGGTACGGTCCGAGGCCCTGGGGGCCCAACCGGCGGGCGACCTTCGCCAGCGCCCGCATGTTGACCACGCTGGCCCGCAGCTTGGCCAGCTGCCCCTCGGGCAGGTCCGGGTGGTTGTGGAACAGGGCCGTGGTGACCACCACACCGAGCACCGAGTCGCCGAGGAACTCCAGCCGCTCGTTGGTGGGCAACCCGCCGTTCTCGTACGCGTAGGACCGGTGGGTCAGGGCACGGTGCAGCAGGTCGGGGTCGAACGACACACCGAACGCCGCCTCCAGATACCCGATCGGGGGCCGGCGTCGCTTCTCACTGCTCATGGAATCACCTCGGGGGCTCATGCGCTCCGCTCGCTACATTCCTGGATGGGGCCACACCGATCATGGTGGCGATCGCCGCCATCGCGGCACGACGATGCAGGTTCGCGGCCAGGGCGATGCCGGAGGCGAGGTCGACGCCGGTGGCCGCGCCGTGGCAGACGACGACGGTACCGGCGACCCCCAACAAGGCCGCGGCGTGCGGCACCACGCCGGCGGACTCCCGGCCACCGGCCATGGCGTACGCGCCTTCGATGCCCTTGAGCAGGACGTTGCCGGTGAAGCCGTCGGTCACGACCACATCGGCCGAACTGCCCAGACACGGTTCCTGGCCCTCCACCAGCCCGATGTACCGGGCGGCACCGGGCAGCCACGCGGCGGCCAGCAGTCCGCTGGCGGCCCGGCGCATTCGGTCACCCTTGCCGGGTTCGCTGCCGATGGACAGCAGGCCGATCCGGGGGGCGACGATGGCGTGCAGCACGGCGGCGTACGCGGCTCCGAGGACGGCGTGGCGTGCCAGCGCGGCCGGTCCGGCGTCGGGCGACGCGCCCACGTCGAGTAGGACCACCGGGCCGCTGACCGCCGGCAGGCTGGCCGCCAGAGCGGGTCGGCGGCAGTCCGGCCACCGGCCCAGGAGCAGCGCCGCGGCGGCCACGGAGGCGCCGCTGGCGCCGGCGGAGACGACCGCGTCGGCCCGGCCCTCGGCGACCGCGGCCACCGCCGCCCGGACGGTGCTGTCGGTACGGGCGGACGGGCCGACCGCGACCGGACCGCTCGTCGCGCGGACCAGCACCCGGGAGCGGTCAGCGGGTGCGAGCGCGGCAATGACCTCGTCGGCCACCGCGGCGGGGCCTACGAGGAGAAGGTGTACGTCGGGATCCGCGCTACACGCCCGCAGAGCGCCGTCAACCACGACGGCGGGAGCACGGTCCCCGCCGAGGAGGTCAACGGCGATCCGCGCGATGCCCCGGGTCGTCGTCGCACCGGCCGAGTCACCTCGGCCGGCGCGGACGGGAGTCGGCACATCGGGCAGTCGCCGCTGCGTGGGCGCAGCCCGACCGAAGGTCGGCTGCGTCACCAGGGGCCTGGGATCAGACCTCGATGATCTGACGACCGTTGTAGGTGCCGCAGACCCCGCACGCGGCGTGCGGCAGCTTCGGCGACTTGCACTGCGGGCACTCCACCGTCATGACGGCGGTGGCCTTCCAGTTCGCCCGGCGCGACCGGGTGTTGCTGCGCGACATCTTGCGCTTCGGGACGGCCACGGTTCCTACTCCTCAACATTCGACAGGTTGCGCAAAGCGGCCCAGCGGGAGTCGACGGGCTGGTGGCTGTGGTCAGCCGGCAGCTCGTCGCGGTGTACCCCACACTCGGGGCACAGCCCTGGGCAGTCGTCACGGCACAGCGGGTTGGTCGGCAGCGCCAACACCACCGCGTCCCGCAGTGCCGGTTCCAGGTCGAGCAGGTCGCCCTGCATCCGACCCACCTCGTCCTCGTCGGTCGTCTCGTCGGTGGTGCTGTTCTCGTACGCGTACAGCTCCTGGATTCCGACGGTGATCGACTTTCTGATCGGGCGTAGGCAGCGGCCGCACTCGCCCTCGACGGGTGCGGTCACTGACCCGCTGACGAGGACGCCCTCGGACACCGACTCTAGCCTGAGGTCGAGGTCGAGGTCGGCGCCCACCGGCACCGCGATCAGCTCCACGCCGAGGTCCCGCGGCGCCGCGGCCACCCGCCGAAGGGCATGCATCGCTCCAGGTCGGCGCGGCAGCTCTCGGGTGTCGAGAACCAGCGGGGACCTGTGATCGAGTTGGTTCGGTGAGTACTTGGGCATCGTGAACTCCGCCGGTAGCAGGCCGACGGAAAAGGTTACCTGAGCAGGAGCCTTCCCGTCGAACCGGGACACCCCGGGGCGGGGTGCGGTCGCCGTACCTGTCGGTCAGGACAAGGGCTGGGGAGCGGGGTTTCATTCCCCCGCGGCCCAACTCACCCCTGCGGCCCAGCTGACCGCCGCCGCTCAGAACGGCAGTGGCCGCTCGTGCTCGTCGCCGACGAACGTGCCGATCTCCCGCAGGGCGTGCATCTTGTCGCGGCCACGCTCGATCGAGGCCAGCGCCCGGGTGAGGAACTGCTCGAAGTTCGCCAGGGCGGTGTCCACGTAGTCGTCGACCTCCTCGCGCAGCCGCTGCGCCTCGGCCCGGGCCTCCGCGATGACCCGCGCGCCCTCGTGCTCGGCCGAGACGGTGATCTCGTTGACCGACACCAGTCGGGCGTGTTCGGCCTCGCCTTCGCTGATGATCCGGTCGGCCTCGCGCTTGCCGGCGTCAATGATCTTGTCGCGTTCCTCCAGCAGCGCCGCCGCCCGCCGCAGGTCACCCGGAAGCTCGGCGCGCACCTCGTCGAGGATGGCCACCATCTCGGCGCGGTCGAACATGAAGTTGGTGCGCGACATCGGGACGGAGCGCGCAGCCTCCACCAGGGAGATGATCTCGTCGATACGGTCGAGGGGATCCACCGGCGCCTCACTCCTGTCGTTACCATTCGGCCGAACTCGATGAGCGGCATGGTCACGTTACTGCCATCCTCATGATGCGGCTCGCAGGGCGCGGCCGCTGCCAACCCGGACCCCCGGCGCGTCGGCACGGCCGCGCTCAGCCGGGCGGCGGGGCGGCGCTCAACCAGGCGGCGGGGCGGCCTGCCGAACCCGCGTGGTCAGGTGCGCCGCCACCGAGTCGGGCACGTGGGCGGAGACGTCACCGCCCCACTTGGCGACCTCCTTGACCAGGCTGGAGGAGAGGAAGGAGTAGAGCGGGTTCGTCGGCATGAACAGCGTCTCCACCCCCGCCAGGCCGATGTTCATCTGCGCCATCTGCAACTCGTAGTCGAAGTCGCTGACCGCGCGCAGCCCCTTCACCACGACGGCGGCCTGCTGGTCGCGGCAGAAGTCGACGAGCAACCCGCGGAACGCCTCCACCCGGACGTTGCCGTAGGAGGCGGTCACCTCGCGCAGCATCGCAATCCGCTCGTCCACGGTGAACAGCCCGTGTTTCGAGTGGTTGATCAGCACGCCGACGATCACCTCGTCGAACAGCCGGCTGGCCCGCCCCACGATGTCAAGGTGCCCGTTGGTCACCGGGTCGAACGATCCAGGACACACCGCACGTCTCATGATCGGCGACCGTACCAAAGAGTCGTCTCGCCGTAGCGGCGACTGCGCTCGGCTGTGATGCCGTCGGCCCAGGTCAATGCCCCCCCGCGGGTCGCCCGCTCGAACACGACGACGGCTTCGGGGGCCAGCCAGCCGCCGTCGAGCAGCCCGGTCTGCACCGCGGTCACCTCGGCGGGCGTGACGGCGTACGGCGGGTCGGCGAAGACCAGGTCATACGGGGCGTCCGGTGGCCCGCCGGCCAGCACCTGGGCGACCTTCCCGGTCACCAGGCGGGCCGCCACGCCGGCGCGAACCGTGTCCATATTGCCGCGTATTACCCGTGATGCCCTAGGATCAGCCTCTACCACCAGCACGTGCGAGGCGCCCCGGGACAGCGCCTCCAGGCCGACCGCGCCGGAGCCGGCGTAGAGGTCGGCGAACCGCACGCCGGCGAGGCCATACATGGCCTCCAGGGCGCTGAACAGAGCCTCCCGGACCCGATCGGACGTCGGCCTGGTGGCGTCGCCGGGCGGAGCGACCAGCCGGCGCCCACCGAGCGTCCCGGCGATGATGCGGGTCATCGGATACCGCCCCGGTCGTCGATCATCCCCCGACGCTACGCCACCGGGGGGCGCGATCGGCGCGGACGGCGATTCGACGGGTTTCGACAGGTTTCGATAACGCACTGCGTCGATTGCACAGCGGTAAGTTGATCGAAAATCACGGATCAGCGTCAAGACCCTTAAGTACTTCACGTTCATTCCACCCGTCCACAAGAGAGGTTAAGGTCGGGCCCTGTGCCGGCGGCTCGCCGCTGGCGTACGGCGTTGGGGAGGCGTCGTAGCAGGTCGTGCCGCGCTGTGGCCACGGCCTCCGCCTCCTTGCGCCGTACCCCTGGTCCCCCCTCCTCAGGAGTACGCGTGAACCGTTCGAAGTCCCCGCTTCGGCGTGCACTGGCCATCACGGCCGGCGCATTGATCGGCCTGACCGGTACCGTCATCCTCGCTGGCCCCGCCAGTGCCCAAGCCGCCCCCGACGCGGCCGCGGCCTGTGTGAACGCCGCGCAAGCCAAGTACGTGCACGAGTTCAACGGCCCGGCCGGCACCGCCAGTGTCACGCTCACCAACGGACCGCTCTGCGCGGGCCAGGAGCAGGAATTCGCGCTGGTCTCCTACATCGCGCCGTCGGCGAAGTTCGCCCTCCCGCAGTACGCCTTCGACCGGGCGGTGCAGAAGTTCGCGGCGCCGAAAAGCACCGAGCTGGTCGTCAGCGGCAGCAAGCCGAAGCTGACCTTCGAGGTCAAGGTGCCCAGCTGCTACACCCAGGTCGACCTGGTCCGCGGCAGCCGGATCATCGACCCGCTGATCAGCCGCAACGACCTCTACGGTGACCGCAAGCTGGCCGCCTACAACGGCGGTCGGGGCACCTGCGTCGCCGCCCCGGAGGCCGAGGTGGTGCCGGACTGCGCCGGCAACGTGACCGTCAAGCTGGTCAACCGTAAGGGCAACGCCCCGGCGACGTTCGAGGTGACAGCCGACGGGAACTTCAGCAAGACCGTGAAGGTCGGCCCCGGCAAGATCGAGTCGGTCACGGTGCCCGCGGCCAACGCCAAGAACATCCTGGTGAAGGCGGACGGCAAAGAGGTGCACCGCGGCGGCTGGCAGAAGCCGAAGGACTGCGAGCAGCCCGGCCAGCCCCAGGGCTTCCTGGAGTCGACCTGCGACGCCCTGATCATCGGCCTGAAGAACCCGGCCGGCGGTAAGACCATCACGCTGACCCTGACCCCGAACAAGGGCGCGGCGCAAACCCTGGTCATCAAGGGTGGCGAGGAGAAGTCGGCGAAGTTCACCGGGGTCAAGGGCCTGACCGTCACGCCGAGCATCGAGGGAGTCGGAGCCAGCGAGCCGATCGCCTGGGCGCCCCCGAAGGACTGCGTCAAGCCCACCCCGACCCCGACGCCCAGCTCGAACGGCAACGGCGGTGGCGACGGCGGCACGTTGCCGGTCACCGGAACGGCCGCGGGCGGCATCGCGGGCGGCGCCGCCGGCCTGCTGGCCATCGGCGCGGTTCTCTTCATGCTGGCCCGGCGTCGTCGGGTGCGGTTCACCGCCTGATCAGCAGCATGACCTGACAGAACAGGGGGCGCGTCGACCGGAAACGGCCGGCGCGCCCTTGTCATTGCCGACGCCCGCTCGTTGCCGACGCCCGCTCGTTGCCGACGCCCGCTGGGGCGGGTCGCCCCGCTGACCGGGGCGGTCAGCCCTTTTCCAGATATTCGGCGCGTTCGTCGTCGACCAGGGCCGCCACCGACGCGGCCAGCGCCGGATGCCGCGCCAACTCCGGATCGTCGGCGACCAGTTCGAGCGCCTCGGCGCGGGCCTCACCGATGAGCTTGCTGTCCCGCAGCAGGCTCAGCAGGCGCAGGTGCGACCGCCGTCCCGACTGGGTGGCGCCGAGCACGTCGCCCTCCCGGCGCTGTTCCAGGTCGAGCTCCGCGAGTTTGAAGCCATCCACAGTGGAGGCGACCGCGTCGAGCCGCTCGCGCGCCGCCGACGCCTCGGCGGCCTCGCTGACCAGCAGGCAGAGGCCCGGGGCGGCGCCGCGACCGACCCGCCCCCGCAACTGGTGCAGCTGGGACACGCCGAACCGGTCGGCGTCGAGGACGATCATGACGGTGGCGTTGGGCACGTCGACGCCCACCTCGATGACCGTGGTGGCGACCAGCACGTCGAGGTCGCCGCCCGAGAACGCCCGCATCACGGTGTCCTTCTCGTCGGCCGGGAGGCGACCGTGCAACACCCCGATCCGCAGCCCGTGCAGGGGGCCCTCGGCCAACAGCGGGGCCACCTCGGTGACGGCGAGCGGCGGTCGGCGCGCCGGGGAGTCCGCCGACGGGCCCTGCTCCTCGGCAGACCCCGTTTCGCCGTCCGCCCCGCCGCCGCCCTGGTCCCCGATCCGCGGGCACACCACGTACGCCTGGTGGCCGGCCTCGACCTCCTCGCGCAGCCGCCGCCAGGCCCGGTCCAGATAGGCGGGCTTGTCGGCCGCCGGCACCACGTGCGACGCGATCGGCGAGCGCCCACGCGGCAACTGCGACAGGGTGGAGACCTCCAGGTCGCCGTAGACCGTCATGGCGACCGTGCGCGGGATCGGCGTCGCCGTCATCACCAGGACGTGCGGCGGCTGGTCGGCCTTGGCCCGCAGCGCGTCGCGCTGTTCCACGCCGAAACGGTGCTGCTCGTCGACGACGACCAGGCCGAGGTCGGCGAAGTCGACCCCCTCGTACAGCAGGGCGTGGGTGCCCACCACGATGCCGGCGTGGCCGGCCGCGACCTCCTGGAGCACCCGCCGTCGGGCCGCCGCCCCCAGCGACCCGGTGACCAGCGCGAGCCGGGTGCCGGCCGGGTCGCCGTCGAGCTGACCGGCCCGACCCAGCGGTCCGAGCAGCTCGGCGATGCTGCGGTAGTGCTGCCCGGCGAGCACCTCGGTCGGAGCGAGCAGGGTGGCCTGCCCACCGGCGTCCACGACCTGCAGCATCGCCCGGACCGCCACCAGCGTCTTGCCGGAACCGACCTCACCCTGCAACAACCGGTGCATGGGATGGGCGCGGGCCAGATCCGCCGCGATCTCCTCACCGACCCGGGCCTGGCCCTCGGTCAGCTCATAGGGCAACGCCGCGTCGAAAGCGGCGAGCAACCCGGCCTCGGTGCGCGGCCGCGACCTGCCGGGTGCGGCGGCCGCCCGCGCCTTGCGCTGCACAAGCGTCAGCTGTACGGCGAACGCCTCGTCCCACTTCAAGCGGTACTTCGCGAGCTGGAGGTCCTTGTCGGAGCTCGGCCGGTGGATCTCCCGCAGGGCCTTACCGATACCGATCAGGTTGCGGCTGGCGCGGACCGTACCGGGCAACGGATCATCCGGCGGCTGGAAGGTCTCCAGCACCTCCCGCACGTACCGGGCGATGGTCCACGTCGGCACG
>DASVVF010000814.1:0-5470 GCA_036386695.1 Catenuloplanes sp.
CCCACACCGTGCAGCGCGGCGACAGCCTGTCCGAGATCGCCGAGCAGTGGCTCGGCGACGCCAACCGCTGGCCGGAGATCTTCGCCCTCAACCGCGGCACCCACTTCGCCGACACCGGCGGCACCCTCACCAACCCACACCTCATCTACCCCGGCTGGACACTGGACCTGCCCGACGACGCCACCCCGCCCGGCGGACACCACACCGAACCGCCGCAACCGGAAGGCGAGAACCCGGCAGAACCCGCACCCGGCGGCACCGCCACACCGGCACCGTCGGCCACCACCACCCCGACATCCCCCGCACCGGCCACCCCCGGGTCACCAGCACCGACCACACCAGCACCCGCCTCCACCGCGCCGCCCAGGCATGACGGCGTCATCGGACCAGTGCCCACCGGCCCGGCCACGTCGACCCCGTCGTCCGGCCCCAGCTCGGCCACCGCCACCGCGTCGCCCGCCGCCAGCAGCCCGAGCGCCGACCGCGGCGGCCCGCGCGGTGTGTCGCTGCTGTCCGGCAGCTGGGTCGATCTGGGCCTGGCCGCGGCCATCGCCGCCGCGGTCGCCCTCGTCTGGGCGCACCGGCGCCGCCGCTACACCCACCGCCCGCCGTCGCTCAACCCACGCCTGGACGACCCGGACCTGGCCCCGATGCCATCCGTGGTCGCCCAGGTACGCCGCGGTCTGCGCCGGCCGGCGCCCGAACCACCCGCCGCGCTCGATGACGCGCAGGAGCCCGGCGTCGACGACCTGTTCGACGACGACGAGGCTGGCCAACAACCGGCGGGTGCGGACCGCGTCACGGCCGTGGACGACGACGGCGAGGTGGCCGACCCTGCCGGGCCGCCGGGTGTCGCGCCGGCGCCGGTGGTTCCGGCGTTGGCCAACCCGTTGTCGGCGGTGTGGCCGCCGGCCGGGCTGGGCCTGACCGGCCCGGGCGCGGAGGCCGCCGCCCGGGGGTTTCTCACCGCCGGGCTCGCCGCCGGTGGCCTCGACGACCCCGACGCCCGCACCTGGGTGGTGATGCCGTCGGCGACCGCCGCGACGCTGCTCGGCACGGCGGCGGTCACCCTGCCCAACACCCCCCGTCTGACGGTGACCGGCGGGCTCGACGAGGCCCTCGAACTCCTGGAGGCGCAAACCCTGCACCGGACCCGGCTGGTCTACCGGCACGAAGTCGACGACGTCACCGCCCTGCGTCACGCCGACCCGCTCGAGGAACCCCTGCCGCCGATCCTGCTGATCGCCGACGCCGCCACCCGCCACGAACGGACCAGGATCACCGCCCTGCTCTCGCAGGGCCAGCGCCTCGACATCCACGGCGTGCTGCTCGGGGCGTGGCCCGACGGCAACACCGTCGTCGTCGCCGCCGACGGCGCCACCACCGCGGCCGACGGCGACGCCGCCCGCCACGGCAGCCACCCGGCCGACGTCGGCCGGCTCACCATCCTCGACCCCACCGAGACCGCCGACCTGCTCAGGACCCTCGCGGAGTCCCACACCGGCCAACCGCAGGCGCCCGCCCCCGCGGAGACCACCCAGCCCACACCGACGACCACCGAGACAGCGCCCCCAGGCAGCGAGAGGCCGCCACGGCCGCTGGTAGCCGACGAGCCGGCAAGCCCCACCGGCACCGCGAACAGCGAGACCACCCTCGCATCCGACACCAGGCCCGCGGCGGACACTGTGGAGCCGGCCCCCGACGCCGGGCAGGACGCACCCGCACCCGCACCCTCGCCGGTGCCGGTGGGTGCCGCCGGCGCTCCGGCCGATGGCCAGGTCCCTGCCAGCGGCTTGGAGCACCTCGACGCCGACGCCGACGCCGACGCCGACACCGGCGCCGCGGCCGAGGAAGCCGAACCGGCGCCGGGACACGTCGAGGTGACGGTCCTGGGTGACGCCGAGATCGTCAACGCCGACCCGGAGCGCAAGCCGCGCGAGAAGGCCCGTGAGGTGCTGGTGTATCTCGCCGTGCACGACGGCAGCGCCGCGGCGGAGGCGATTCTCGACGACCTGCTGCCCGACGCCCTCGCCAATACCGCGCCGCACCGGCTGCACACCTACGTGTCGAACCTGCGCTCGGTGCTGCGGCACAACGGCGGGCCCGGCACCTACATCACCCACCTGAAGAAGCACTACGCCCTCAACCGCGGCACCATCGACGTCGACCTGTGGCGCATGCGCGCCGCGCTCAAAGACGCCGACATCGCCCTCACGCCGCAGGAACGCGCAGCGGCGCTACGCCGTGCGGTCGACACCTACGCCGGGCCGCTCGCCGACGGCTACGACTACGAATGGATCGAGTCCTACCGCGAAGGGGTCCGCAGGCAGGCTTACGACGCGTGCCTGGCGCTGGTCGCGGCCCTGAGTGACCAGCCCGACGAACAGCTCGCCGTCCTCACCGCAGCGATCGGGCACCACCCTTACGCCGAGGAGCTGTACCAGGCCGCCATGCGCGCCCAGTCGCACCTCGGGCACCTCGACGCCATCCGAGGCTTGCGCCGCACCCTGACCCGCCGCCTCGCCGAGATCGACGCCGAACCCAGCGACGACACCATCGCCCTCGCCGACCAGCTCGTCGCGCAACTGCAGCGCCCCGGCCGCGCAGCCCGGCTCCGTCCAGCCCTCGACTCGGGCGACGGAGCAGCGGCATGACCAAAGCAGCCGTCACTGAACGCCCGGCCCCGGCGCCCGCCGCTATGGCCGGCGGCGCCCCGGCGGCGGGGTCGAACCTGCGCCGGGTGCGGTGGGCGGTCCGCGCCACCCTCAGCCTGGGTGTCGCCGTCTCCGTCGCCGCGAACGTCCTGCATGCCCAACCGCACCTGATCAGCCAGGCCATCGCGGCGTGGCCGCCGCTGGCGTTGCTGCTCACCGTCGAGCTGATCTCCCGGGTACCCACCTACCGCAGGTCACTGGCCGCCGTGCGGCTCGCCGCGACCGCGGCGATCGCCGGCATCGCTGCCTGGGTGTCCTACTGGCACATGGCCGGCGTCGCCGCACGCTACGGCGAGACCGGGGCCTCGGCGTTCCTGCTGCCGCTGTCGGTCGATGGGCTGGTCATCGTCGCCAGTGTGAGCCTCGTCGAGATCGCCGGCCGGATCAGCGCCGCCGCACCACGACACCAGCCGGCCCAGGACGCCCCGGCTTCGCCGGCAACCGTGACCGTGGCCAAGCCCGTTAACTCGCACCGGGGCGCGGCGTGGCCAGCGGTGACCGCACCGTCGCCCGCGACGCCGTCGCAGCACCCGCCGGCGAAGTCCATAGCAGCCGCAGCCACAGCCGCCGCGTTGCCGACACCGCCGCCGACCGCACCAGCCGCGCAGACGCCACCCACCACTGGGGCGCCCGAGACCCCGGCTGACGATTTCCTCGCACCGGACGCGACGGGCGGCGACGACGAGCGGCCACAGGGCGGTGACCAGTTCGATGCAGCCCCGACCGACCCGGTCGACGGGTCGCACGCCGCTCGGTCCGGCGGCGCGGCCGCCCCATCCCCGACCAGGCATGCGCAAGACGGTGACGGCCCCGTCGACGACACCACGCCTCCCCCAGTTGCGATGCCTTATCGCGATGAGTCGGCGCCCTCACCGGAGGATGGCCGCGACGACGGGTCCGTGCCGTCGGAGACCGCCGCCGCCGTGGCGTACTGGTACCGCCGCGACCCGGACCTGCACCCGGCGGAGATCGGCGCTCGGATCGGCCGATCCGAGCGCACCGTGCGCCGCTACTGGCCCCCCGCCCCGGACCGGAGCACCGACGCGGTCAACGGTGAACAGACGATGCTGGCTGATACGTTCGACCTGCGATGAGGTGACCCACCAACGGAAAAAGGACCTTCGTTCTTGCTCTGCGAACCCTTTTGCGCCGTACGCCAACCGCTCGACTCGTTCCTATCGCGCGAAGGCCGGAAGGGGCGAACCCCACCGATCACCATGGGTGGCTTCCGAGGGCTGCCCACTGAAGCGGCGGGCAAGCGGGTACCTGCGTGGTTGCGGACAAGATCCGCGCGGTCGGGCGTGCCCGTGTGCCATCCCCAGGCCCGGCGGTGATGGGTGCGAAGGCGGGTGGGCGGGTGCCGCGCGCGGCGGTGTCAGACTCGACGGCGACCGCGTCGGCGACGCCACCCCGGGGCGGGCATCGTGCGGCCCCCGGGGAGGGCGTGCGGGTGGTCAGCCGGCCTGGTGTTCGACCATGTCGGCGAAGCTGCCGAACAACGGCGGCCAGTCTGGTCCGGGTCGCAGCGTGGCGGGGTCGAGTCGACCAGCGGCTGCGGCGAGGCGGATGCCGAGGTGGTCGAGGCCGACGACCGCGAGCCATCCCGCGCAGGCCTGGTCGTGGCCTTCGCCGCTGAGGTGGCAGGCGAAGATCGGCGCGGCCAGCGGCGCCTCACGCCCGGGCGTGCCGTCGGTAGCGGCGAGTGCGGCGTAACGGTCGGCGGGGAACTTACCCGGCGGGGTGTCGCGCCGCCACGGGCATTGCCCGCAGGGACGCCGCGGGTGGCGGATCGGCTCAGCGCTCATGGGTACTGCCGCTCCCGATGGTGTCGCCGGCCTGGGTTTCGCCGGGTGGGGCGACCTCGACGAATCCCCATAGGCGGTGGATGAGGCGCAGTGTCTGGGTGGAGTAGCGGTCGGCGAAGCCGCGGCAGATCGCCGGTTCGGTGTCGGGGTACAGGATGCCGAGTGTGGAGTGGCAGACGATGTAGGACTCGGCGCGGCGGGCCTGGTTGATGAACTCACGGAGCCGTTCGGCGCCGAGGCTCAGGGGGTCGCCTGCGGTGAAGATGCAGGTGGCGCATTGCCGCGACAAGAGGCGGGTCTTGCCAAGGACGGCATCACCGACGTTGGGCTGCTGGGCGCCCTCGTCGTCGGATTCGCGGTCCTCTGGCGGTTCGGGCATGGGGTCCATGGTGGCTCCTCGCTCACGATGTTGGCCACTACCGCCGGTGGTGGCGAGGGACGGCGGCGGCAATGGGTGGTACGTCGGCGTTGGGCAGCCGGCGGCGCGCGCCTTGACCTGCGTCGCCGCAAGGTAGGGGAGGTCCGTGGTGGTGGTGGTGCTCCGTCAGCGCAGTCCGCTCGAGTCGGCCTGCTCGCGCGGGTCGCCGGGAGGCAAGCAGTGGGCGGTCACAAGACGCCGGAGGCAGGCGGTGATCACCTTGGCCTGTTGCTGCGGCGACGGTTCGGTGAGGACTGTGACGGAGGGCTCGGTGGCCCCGCGCACACGAACGATTTCGTAGACGCAGCCCTTGAGGTCGTAGCCGGTCAGCGCGCGCACCTGGGTGGGTTCTGCCTGCGGGTCGTCGTTGAGGGCGGTGGTGTCCAGTCCTTCCTGCAGACCACCCGCATCCAGGGCGGCACCGCCGCCGCCGGTCAGGCCGACGCCACCACGATCCTCGCCCAGGTCGCCGGCGGCATCGTCAACGACCCGCAGATCTCAGCGACCCGCACCGTCGACACCGCCACCGTGAG
>DASVVF010000815.1:0-3288 GCA_036386695.1 Catenuloplanes sp.
CGCACGTCCGGCTGCTCCAGCAGCGGTCGGCCGTCCGCGCCGGTGTGCCGCGCGGCCCACGCCTCGACCCGGTCGTAGAGGGCGGCCAGGCGTCCGGCCGGGCCGAGCATCACCCGCTCGTGGTTGAGCTGGGTGGTGACCAGCCGCCAGCCGGCGTTCTCCGCCCCGACCAGTCTGGTCACCGGCACCCGCACGTCGTTGAGGTACGTCGCGTTGACGTGATGGGCTCCGTCGCAGGTGATGATCGGGGTCCAGGAGTAGCCGGGGTCGGTGGTGTCCACGATCAGGATGGAGATCCCCCGGTGCCGGGGCGCCTGCGGGTCGGTGCGGCAGGCCAGCCAGAGGTAGTCGGCGTCGTGGGCGCCGGTGGTGAAGGTCTTCTGGCCGTTGACGACGTACTCGTCGCCGACCCGGACCGCCCGGGTCCGCAGCGCCGCCAGGTCGGTGCCCGCCTCGGGTTCGGTGTACCCGATGGCGAAGTGCAGGTCACCGGCGAGAATTCTGGGCAGGAAGAACGCCTTCTGCGCCGGGGTGCCGTACGCCTGCAGCGTCGGGCCGACCGTCTGCAGCGTGACGGCCGGCAGCGGCACGTCGGCGCGGGCCGCCTCGTTGACGAAGATCTGCTGCTCCACCGGTCCGAACCCGCGACCGCCGTGTTCCCGGGGCCAGCCGACCCCGAGCCAACCGTCGCGACCCATCCGGCGTACGACCGCCCGGTAGAGCGGGCCGTGCCGCTCGCGCAGCATCGTCGCGCGTTCCTCGGCCGACATCAGCCCGGCGAAGTAGCCGCGCAGTTCGTCGCGCAGCGCCCGCTGCGGTGGCGTCAGGTCGATGAACATCGGCGGTCCCCGAGTCGCTCCAGGCAGTAATCCACCCCGCCGACGAGCCGGACCAGGTCCCGGATCAGGGCCCAGTGGCGGTGCAGCGGGTAGCTGATGTCCACGCCCAACCCCCCGTGCAGGTGGTGACAGGTGCGCAGGGCCGGCGGCGCGGCGCTGGCCAGCCAGTACGCCGCCACCGCCAGCTCCGTCGCGGCGGGCCGGTCGGTGGCCAGCCGCCAGCGCGCCGACACGGTGGCCAGGTGCAGCGTGCGGGCGGCCAGGTAGACGTCGGCGACCTGTTGGGCGACCGCCTGGAACGCCGCGAGCGGCCGGCCGAACTGTTCCCGGCTGCCGACGTGCGCCGCGGTCAGGGCCAGCGCCCCGGCCAACGCGCCGTCACCGACCGCGCAGGCGCCGGCGACGGCGCACCGGTAGAGGTCCGCCACGACCGGGGCGCCGGGTCCGTCACCGAGCAGCCCGGTGGCGGGCGCACCGGCCAGCCGCAGGGTGTACTCCGGACCGGTGCCGCGCCCGGGGGCCCGGTGCACCGACACCCCGGGGCCGGCCGGGTCGATGACGGCGACGGCGGTGCCGCCGGTGGCGAGGCTGACCGGTACGAGGATCCGGTGCGCCTGCCGCGCGTACGGGACGCCGACCTTCGTGCCGGTGACCGTCAGGTCCGCCGCGGCGGTGGTCCGCGGCGTGGCCGGCAGGGGGTCGGACAGCTCGCGCACGGCCGCGGTCAGCACCACGTCTCCGGCCGGCAGACCGGTCAACAGCTCGCGTTGCTGTTCGCGGCTGCCCCAGCGCACCACCGGCAGGGCACCCAGGGCCAGGGTGGCCAGCGCGGGCACGGCGGCGGCGCGGCGGCCGACCTCGGTCAGCAGCGTTCCGACCGCCAGGACACCCAGTCCCTCACCGCCGAGCCACGCCGGTACGGCCAGCGACAGCATCCCGGCCTGCGCGAGGCTCTTCCAGACCCGCTCGGGTTGCCCGGCGTCGATGCGGTCCAGCGTCTCGCCGGCGACCCGCGCGATCACCTGTTCGGTTTCGTCGGGCGCGAAGTCCATTCAGCGTGCCTCCTGCCGGGGCAGGCCCAGCACCCGCTCCGCGACCACGGTCCGCAGGATCTCGGTGGTGCCGCCGGCGATGCTCAGGCACCGGCTGAGCAGGAACTGGTGGACCGGTTCGGCGGCCGCGGCGTCGGTGGTGGCACCGTCCGGGCCGCACCAGAGCAGGGCCGCCTCGGCGACCGCCTGCCGTTGGGCGACGCCCAGCAACTTGGCGACCGCGGCTTCGGTGCCACCCGGTTCGCCGCCGAGCCGGCGCAGGACGGCGCGCAGGTCCACCAGGGACACCGCCAGGCCGTCGGCGACCAGGGCGCCGAGCCGGTCGACGACGCCCGGCCGGCCGGCCAGCTCACCCGTGCGGACGGCCGAGATCAGTTGTTCCACGCCGTCGCCCAGGGACGAACCGCGCCCGATCGCGACCCGTTCGTGTTCGAGCGTGCCGCGGGCCAGCCGCCAACCGTCGCCGGGCGCGCCGACCAGGAGGTCGTCCCCGACGAAGACGTCGTCGAGGAAGACCTCGTTGAACACGGCCCGCCCGGTGATCTCGCGCAGCGGGCGGATGTCGACGCCGGGGCTGCGCATCGGCACCAGGAAGTAGCTCAGGCCGCGGTGCTTGGGGGCGGCGGGATCGGTACGCGCCAGGCAGATCCCCCAGTCCGCCTGCCCGGCCAGCGAGGTCCAGACCTTCTGGCCGGTCAGCCGCCACCCGTCGGTGACCCGGTGCGCCCGGGTCCGCAACGCGGCGAGGTCGGAACCGGCCTCCGGCTCACTGAACAGCTGGCACCAGACGATCTCCCCGCGCAGCGACGGACCGACGAAGCGTTCCCGCTGTGCGTCGGTGCCGTGGCGCAGGATCGTCGGCACCGCCCAGGCGGCGATCGCGAGGTCGGGGCGGGTCAATCCGGCCCGGCTGAACTCCTCGTCGATCATCATCTGGCGCGCCGGTGGGGCGCCCGTTCCGTACGGCGGGGGCCACTCGGGGGCCAGCAGCCCGGCGTCGGCCAGCGCGGCTCGCCGCTGGCCGGCCGGCAGGCCGGCGATCTGCGCCAGGCGGGCCCGGACGGCGAGCCGGTCGGTGTCGCCCTCCCCCGGGGTGTCCCCGCCGGCGCCGGCGGTCAGGGTCCGCCGGGCCCCGCCCAGCACCAGCTCGGCGACGCGGGCGTGCCACCGCGCCCCGTCGCCGAGCAGCTGGCGCAGGGCCACCGCCCGCCGCAGGTACAGGTGGGCGTCGTGCTCCCAGGTGAAGCCGATGCCGCCGTGCACCTGGATGGTCTGCTTGGCGCAGAAGAGGAAGGCCGGGAACGCGACGGAGGCGGCGACGACCGACGGCAGCTCGGCGCGCTCGGCGTCGTGGGCGAAGCGGGCCGCGTCCCACGCTGCGGCAGTGGCCAGCTCGG
>DASVVF010000816.1:0-5948 GCA_036386695.1 Catenuloplanes sp.
CGGATCAGTGACATCCCCGAGTTCATCGCCGCGGTGCGCGCCCCTCCTCGACGGCGCCGCGATCCGCTGGGGCCGCACGAAACCTAGGCTGGTCACATGCGCCTCGCCCACATCACCGATCTCCACTTCGGCGCCGAGGACCCCGCCGTCGTGGCGGGGCTGCGGACCGACCTGGTGGCGCAGGACGTCGACCGGATCCTGGTCAGCGGTGACCTGACCATGCGGGCCCGCGCCGGGCAGTTCCGCGCGGCGCGGGCGCTGCTGGACTCGTTCGGCCGCCCCTGGACCTGCGTGCCGGGCAATCATGACGTGCCGCTGGGCCGGGTGCTGTCGCGCGCGGCCCGGCCGCTCGCCGCGTACCGTCGGTTCGTCGATGTGCAGCCGCAGCCGGTTCTGCACACCGGCGGCCTGCAGGTGCTGGGGCTCAGCACCCCGCGGCGGAGCCTGTGGAAGGGCGGGCGCATCGACGCCGGGCAAGTGGCCCGGATCGGCGCCGCCTTCGCCGGACCCGCCAGGCTGCGGGTGCTGATGGTGCACCACCCGGTGTTCCGGTCGGCGCAGCGCCCGGACGAGCGGATCGTCCACGGCGCCGGACCGGCGCTGAGCGCGGCCGCCCGCGCCGGGGTGGACGTGGTCCTCTGTGGACACGATCACGTGCCGGCGCAGACCGACCTGGCCGTCGCCTGGCCGGGCCTCGGGCGGCACATGATCGGCGTGATGAGCGGGACGGCCTGCTCGCGGCGGGTCCGGGCCCGGGAGAGCCAGTCCTACACGGTTCTCGAGCTGTCCGGCGACCGCCTGCGGCTACACGTCCGGCACTGGCGGGACGGCCGGTTCGTGGCCCAGGGGCAGACGCAGTGGCGGCGCACCGCTGACGGCTGGAGCCGCTGACCGGGCCGCCGGCGGACCGGGCCGCCCCGCGACGATCCGGGCGAGGGTGCTCAGGTCGCGGCGGGTCACCGCCACGTTGCGCCGGAACCGCCGGGCGGCGCCGCGGCGCGGCAGCCGAACGCGCAGAGCGCCGGGCAGCGAGACGAACCGCAGCGGCGGGGTGAGCAGCACGGCCTCGCCGTCCAGCCCGACGGGCACCGGCGCGCCGGAGCGCAGCTCCAGATCGCCGCTCGACCACTCCAGCAGGTCGGCGAACCGGCGCGGTGACAACACGCGCGTGCCGCTCGCGCCGCCGCCCACCGTGGCGGCCAGGATGCCCAGCCGTCCGGTGTCCAGCCGGGGCCGGCCGCCCGCGCGACCGAGACGGGTCATCCGGTAGGGGTTGTTCGAGACGAGCACCAGCGACATGCCGGTGCGCGGGCGCGCGTCCGGGCCGTCGAGGACCAGGTCCGGCGGGCTCGCGGTCGGCCCGATCAGGTCCGGCAGGAGGCGGCCCCACGTCCGCAGCTTGGCCCGGCGGTAGGCGCCCGACCGGACAACCTCGGCGTAGACGCCGAGGGAGGCGTTGTTGACGAACACCCGGCCGTTGACCTGCCCCAGGTCGATGGTGCGCTCGACACCGTCGGTGAACGCGTCCAGGGCGCCGAGCACGTCGCCGCGGTCGAGGCCCAGGTCGAGCGCGAAGTGGTTCCGGGTGCCGGACGGCACACAGGCGAACGCGATGCCGTGGCGGACGGCCGTGGCGGCGACGACGGCCAGCGATCCGTCGCCACCGGCCATCCCCAACACGTCGGCGCCATCAGCCGCGGCCTGCTCGGCGAGCCCGGCCAGGTCGTCGCCGGGCGCGAGTGTGATCACCCGGATGCCCCGCCCGGCCGCCTCGGCGGCCAGGTTCAGCCTGACCGCCGCGCCGTCGCCCGACCTCGGGTTGATCAGCAGCACGCCGTTGCGGGCGGCACCGACCGCGCTCGCCGGACCGGCGTTCGCCGACAGCGCCCCGGCGTCCGGGCCGAGCGCGTAGCGGCCGGCCACCGTGAAGACGACCAGCAGCGTCGCCTGCAGGAGAAACAGCGACACTCCCACCAGGACGACCGCAGCGGCCGCCACGACCGCCACCAGCACCGCGACGACCCGCGCGGCGCCGCGCCGGCTGAGGGCGTACCAGGCCGCCGCCGTCACGACGGCGACGGACAGGATGAGGACGACGAGGTTGCCGGAGTGCTGGACCGTCACCTCGAGGCTCGCCGCGACGGTGACGACCGGGGCGGCGAGCGCGACGAGGGCGGCGACCCGCCGGGCCACCCGCGGGCGCTGGGTGGTCACGGCAGGCCCTTCGCTCAGTACTCCCATTGGGCGTACCGGGGATGGCGGCTCTTCATGTCCTCGAAGAGCAGCACCTGGCGGTCGATGTACCAGGCCTTGGCAGTCTGCAGGATCAGGATTCCCGCGACGGTGTCGACCACGTCCAGCCGGACCAGCCCGTAGGCGAGCACGACAGCCCCGACGGTCTGGAACACGTACGTCGGCGACAGCGCCGCCGCGGTGAACTGCGGCGGGGCCGGAATCGTGGTGCGCTCCGACCAGACGCGTTCGCCGAAGACGCCCCTGGACGCCCAGTTGCGGGTCGACCGGGGCTTCGGGAACAGCAGCGGGTTGACCATCATGAAGACCACCGAGCCGACGATCGGCACGACGCACCACCAGCCGATCCAGTCCCGGCTCCAGATCGACACCGCGAGCAGCGGCAGGACCGCGAACCGGGTCCAGACACTGACCGGGTTGGCGTGCCGGTCCCAGTTCTCGCCCTCCAGCCCGAACAGCTTGGCGACCCGCTGCTCGCTGGTGACCTTCGTGGATGGTTGCGGGGGTGCCTCGGGCCTGGTCATCCGAGCTCCTCGGGTCGTGTCGGGGCTTCCATTCGATGCCGTTGACGCTCGCAGCCGTGACGCCCGCGGACCAGCCGGGCGACCGGTGGCCCCGGGGGGCGGTTTTCTGGTGTCCCTTCGGCGCTGGCGCGGCAGGTGCTGCACGGCCACCGCGCCGGGCGTCAGATTTGCCACCTCGGTCGAACGGGCCGGGCCGGATGCGTGGCACGCGGATGGCACGCAGCACCGCGATGAACTGGGGTGAGTCGCCGCGCTGCCCTGCGGTGATCACGATCGAGAGCGGCTTTGGCCCTGCCCACACGCAAAGATGCATCTTCGTGGTCGGGCCGCCGCGGGACCGGCCCAAAGGGTGATCGGCCGGCTCGGCCGCGAGGCCGCCGGGAAGCTCGACCTGCCGGGAACCATCACGGCGCGCGCCCGCGGCGGGATGGTGTGCCCGGCACGCCACGGTGACCGGGTCCGGATCCGCCACGGATCCCGTCGAGTCTCCCGGGGTTGACATCAAGTAGCAGCAGTTCATCGCCCGAAATGCTCTCGGCGCCGCGATTCGCCTTGCCGAGTCGCCCTGACTCGCTACGCTTGCGGCCTCAAGGTATGCACGAAGAGTGGCGCCCTCTCCCGAATCGACGGGATGCGAGGGCGCCACTCTGTTGTGCGTCGGTCAGCCCGTCTTGGTGCAGGTCAGCACGATCAGAGCGTCCGTGGCGACCTTCTTGCCGGCCTTGTGGGACTGCTTCGTCACGGTCCAGTTGGACGGCAGCACCACCCACGTGTCGAGTTCGTCGCGGGACCCGTACTCGATGTTGGTGAAGCCCAACTTCCGCAGGTGGTCGCCGGCGACGGCGCCGTTCTGCCCGACGACGTTGGGCATGGCGGCCTGTGGTGGTGCCTGCGGGGCGGCCGGCGGTAGTTCGGGCGGCGGCGCGGCAGCGGGCGTGGTCGCCGCGGGGGTTGGGGGCACCGTCGGCGGCGGCGCCGGTGCGGCGCTCGTTGGGGCGGCTGCGGTCGGAACGACGGTGGGGACCACGGCGGCGGCGGGTTCGACGGCCCGGCTGGTCGCGGTCGGCCCTGCCGCCGGGGTCGGGTTGTCCGGGCTGACGGCGACGATAGCGACGATCCCTCCGCACAGGAGCAGCATGGTGCCGGACACGATACCGACGATGATCACGACGGTGTTCGGTGTTTTCGGCGGCTGGTCGGGGAGGGGCGGCCCGTATGCGGGCGGCGAAGGCTGCGGTGGGTACGTCATGGGGTACAGAGTTCGGGCTGCCGGTGGGAAGCCTGGGTGCGGTCGTGGTTCGACTGCGGAGTTAGCCGCGGCACCTGCTCAGGGGCGGGACGTTCGGTACGGTCCGGTCAGAACCGGGCGACGCGCAACAACGGGTCGTAGGTGCCCCACCGGGCGGTCACGATGGTCGCGTCCACGTCCCTGGCTTCGACGGCCGCGTGCCCGACGGCGACGTCCCAGGAGTACGCCGACGCGGCCAGCGCCCGGCTGGGGGTGAGGTCCAGGGCCGTGACGTGGTCGGCGCCGAGGATCGCGTCCCACGCCTGCTCAGCTGCCCGCATCTGGGCGTTCACGGCGAAAACCGCACCGGCCGGCACGAGGATGGGGCGCCGTTCCGCTTCGGCGCGCTCCCACATCCGAGAGACGGGCACGTGAGCGGCGAACAGGGCCAGGAGTGCGGTGTCGTCGAACAGCAGCGGTCTCACGCCGCCGGGCGGGCCTTGTGCTCGTCGTCCAGGTCGGCGAACACGGCGTCTACCCATTCGTCGGCCTTGCGGATCTCCTCCGGCGGGGCCTGCCTGGCGGCGGCCCAGCGGGCTTCGAGCTCCTCGCGGGTGATGACTGGCTTGGCGGCCTGGTCCATGCGGTCCAGCCTATTGCAACGATGCGACATCCGTTAAGGCCAGCCAGGGCGCGCCGAGGAACCCTGCCGCGGCGGTGGATGGCGTCATGCCACGGAAGGGTACGCATCGAAACGGGCCGGCAGGTAGCAGTCCGCCCGGACCGGACGCAGCGAAGCTCTGACCCGTGGTGGGCCAGGGCTTCGACGGCTGCACGCCGGCTCAGGCGATCATGCGCTTCAGGTCGTCGCGCACGGTGAGAGGCACCCGGCTGGCGCCAGCGCCGATACCCAGGCCGCGCTCGCGAAGCCGCGCGATGATCTCAGCGTTCTCCTGCGGCAGAGTTTCGACCGCTTGGGCGAGCGTGGGGGTCCGCGACGGCGGCGGGGAACGCATCCAAGACCTGCTTGAGTACCGCACCGTGTCACCCGGCGAGCCGGCTGCGGCGACCGGAACCGACGAGGACGAGGACGAGGACGACAAGAAGGCGCTCCTCGCCCGGGAGAATCACAACCGCGTCGGCCGGGCATCCCGGAGTCGTCGAAGGTCCGGAGGGAGTAGCCCGGCTGCCGGAGCCCATCTCCGGGTCGTAGGCCGGAGGCCCTGCCCGCCGGAGGCAGGGCCTCCGGCGGGGACGCGGAAGAGCCGGCAGCCCGCCAGCGTGCGTCACGGACTCGCTGGCGGCTCGTCAGCGCTGGCACCGCTGGGCGTTCCATTGGCTCAAGAAGTGAGCAAAGCGCAGGAAAAAGAAGGCGAGCATCAGCACACCAAGGAGGTTCCGGGTCGGTTCCTGCCAGCTGCGGGACATGAACTCCCGGGCCTCGAAGAGGAGTCCGGCAACACCACAGCAGACGGCAGCCGAAGCCCAGAGCACAGGACGACGCACCACTCGACCGAACAACCTGACAGTTTCGGCGCGTCGGCTCCGGGCCAGAACAACACCAGCGAGCACGATCACAGCGACACTGCCGCCGACCACCAGTATGATCAGCGCTGCCGAAGCCACATCCATGGTCGTCACGGCGCCAGGGTAGCCGTAGCACGCGATGCCCCGGCCGGCGTATCCCCGCCGTAGACGGTAGTTGTCAAGTCAAACTGAGACGGGTTGTGTCTGCTGGGTGGGTTGGTTGATGTAGGCCACGTTGGGGAGCTGCGGTGGTCGTGGGCGGCGGGTGAACCGGGGGGGGTGCTCGGCGTACGCGGCGTCGAGGGTGGCCTGGCGCTGCTGGCGGACCTGCTCGGCGGTGCCGTAGTGCACAGACGCTGGAGTGTGCATTCCGATCCCGGAATGGCGATGTTCGTGGTTGTAGGCGGTGAAGAAGC
>DASVVF010000817.1:0-2047 GCA_036386695.1 Catenuloplanes sp.
CCGTCGGCCCCGCCGGGCCGGACCACCTGATCACCGTGGTCGACGACGGTCCGGGCATCCCGGCGGCCGACCGGGAACGGGTCTTCGACCGGTTCACCCGCCTGGACGACGCCCGCGCCCGCGACGCCGGGGGAGCGGGACTGGGCCTGGCCATCGTCCGGGAGCTGGTCCGCCGGCACGGGGGCACGGTGGCGCTGGCCGACGCCGGACCCGGCCTGCGCGCCGAGGTACGCCTGCCGGCCTGCGCACCGCCGCCACCACCGGACTGAGCGGTCCCCCGGCCGAGGACCGCTCAGTCGGGGGCCCCCGGGTCAGCCCAGCCGCAGGTCCAGGACCCGGATGGCCGACGGCGTGGTGCCCGAGGAACGCTGCTGGTAGAAGACCGACAGCACACCATCGGCGGCCAACCGCTCGTAGTCCACCACCACCTCGCCGAAGGCGTTCAGACCGGCGCCGTCGAAGATCACCCGCCAGTCCGTCCAGTTGCTCGCCCTGCTGGCCGCCGCGACCCGCCCGAACGGCATGACCACGTACGCGTTGCCGGAGGGGTCGAAGGCGATCCGGGAACGGCCGGCGGAGTTCAGCGGCACCGGGATCTCCGTCTTGTGCCAGCCCGTACCGTCGCGGTAGAGGTGGAACGCCCGGCCGTTGCGGGTCCGGTCGGCGGCGTAGTTGGTCACGCACTGGCCGAACCGCCCCGGCACGTAGCTGATGATGACGTGCGGTTGCCCGGCGCTGTCGACGGCCTGGCTCTCCTGGTTGATCAGTCCGTGGTCGGGGCTGAGCGGGTCCACGACCAGGCCGGGCGAGGAGATCGACACCAGCGACCCGCCGGTCGTGCCGACCATCGCGCCGGCGTTGTTGCGCCAGGTGCGGCCCCGGTCGTCGCTGTAGACGTAGCCGGTGTCGTGGTTGGTCAGCCCGCCGCCGTTGCACGTCACCGCGCCGTTGCGCTCGCGCCAGGTGAACGCGGCGTGCAGCCGGCCGTTGCGGCCGTAGGTCAGTCCGTGCAGGTACATGTTGCGGTTGGTGCTGGTGGCGCCGCGCTGGCTGTACGAGCCGGTCGCCGACGACCACCGGCCGAGCCGGCGCCAGGTGGAGCCGTCGTACTCGGCCAGTTCGTTGGTGCCGTTGCCGGAACCGCCGGTGCGGTAGCTGAACTGCAGCCGCCGCTCCGGAGTCACCACGAACTGCGGGTAGGTGATGTTGCCCAGCGACACCCCGTCGAGGCCGCGCTGCACCGCGCCGAATCGGCTGGCCGACCAGCTGCGGGTGGACGGGTTGGTGACCAGGCCGGCCTCGGATTTGAGGTAGAAGATGGCCGTGTTGTGGGTGTCCATGCCGACGTGCAGCCGGCCGTCGGTCGGTGAGATGCCGAGCGAGATGACGTTGTGCGAGTCGTTGGTGGTGAGTTTGTGCGGCAGCCGGACGGTCTGCCAGGCGCCGCCGGGCAGTTGCCGACGGCCGAGCACGGCGGTGCGGTCGGCGGTGTACCAGGCGGCGTACTGGAATCCGGCGTGGCTCAGGATGGCGCTCTGCTGGAACGACGCGTTGTTGACCAGCGCGTCGTAGGAGACGAAGAACAGTGCCGCGGCGTCGAGCCGGGTGTCGCTGAGGCGGGTCACCGTGGGAGCCGCCGCGGCGGGGGTGGCTCCCGGGGCCTTCGCGGGTGCGGCGGCGTTGGCGGTCGACCCGGCCAATCCGGTGATCAGCAGCGTGACGGCCGTCGTGGCCGCCGCCAGCCGGGTCGTGGGGGTTCTCATGGGTGTGCCGCCCTTCCGCTGCTGGGCGGCAGCGATGTCGTCAGATCCGTGTCCGGTGCCGCCGTCAGGCGGGCGGGGGTGGCCAGTTCGGTGCCGGCGAGTGGACCCGCGCCCGCACCGAGGGTCGCTGACGGTGTCGGCGGGAGGGACCGGTTAATATCGAACCTGACCGATATTATAGGCCGGGGCGGCGCCCTTGTGGGGCGGCGGCGCCGCCGGGTTCGACGTTGAGTCCCATCGATGTCCCGGCCGATAACCGGGCCGCGGAGGTGACCTCATCGGCA
>DASVVF010000818.1:0-9026 GCA_036386695.1 Catenuloplanes sp.
GGTGGCCACCGCCGAGGGCACCTCCAGTTTGCCGGTACCCGGGGTGCCGACCAGGCCGTTCGGTCAGGTGACCGGGACGCCGATGGGGGGATGCGGCGGCGGGGCGGCGCACCGGTGCGCAAGAATCGGGCACTGTGCCCGTACCTGATGTGACCCGAGCCGAAACCACTCACCCCCCTACCGCGGCCGGCGCCGTCCGGCCGTCGGCGCTCGACCCGGCGATCGCCGCCCGACTGCGCCGCGATCCGAACGGCCTGGTGGCCGCTGTGGTCCGGGAGCACCGTTCCGGCGACGTGCTGATGATGGCGTGGATGGACGACGAGGCGCTGCACCGGACCCTCACCACGGGGCGGGCCACCTATTGGTCACGCAGCCGCCAGGAGTATTGGGTGAAGGGGGCGACCTCGGGGCACCACCAGTTCGTCCGGGCCGTCCGGCTGGACTGTGACGGCGACGCGTTGCTGGTCAGCGTGGAACAGGTGGGGCCGGCGTGCCACACCGGCACGCCGAGTTGCTTCACCACCGAGTTGCCGATCACCGCCGGTGCGGGGCGTCCGTCATGACCACCGGTGCGATCACCCCCGACGAAGCCGGGTTCGCCGAGCTGGCCCGGCACCGCCGGGTCGTGCCGGTCACCCGCCGGTTGCTGGCCGACGGGGAGACCCCGGTCGGGGTGTACCGCAAGCTCGCCGGCGGTCCCGGCAGCTTCCTGCTGGAGTCCGCCGAGCAGGGGGCCGGCGCGGCGGGCACCGCCTGGTCACGGTACTCGTTCATCGGGGTGCGCAGCGTGGCCACGCTGGTCGAGCGGAACGGTCGGGCGATGTGGCTGGGTACCCCGCCGGCGGGGGTGCCGGTCGACGGGGACCCGGTCAGCGTGCTGCGTGAGACGGTGGCGGCGCTGGCCGGTCCGGACGCGGCCCATCCGGCCGGTCCCGGGATGCCACCGCTGACCGGCGGGATGGTCGGCTACCTCGGCTACGACCTGGTCCGCCGCTTCGAGCGGTTGCCGGAGCTGGCGGAGAATGATCTTGGTCTGCCCGAACTGGGGATGATGCTGGCCACCGACCTGGTGGTGCTCGACCACTATGAGGGCTCGGCCATCCTGGTGGCCAACGCCGTCCTGCCGCCCGACGGGGACGGCGGCGATCCGGTGCGGCGGGCGGCGGACGTCGCGGCCGCCTACCACCAGGCGGTCGGCCGGTTGGACGCGATGACCACCGCGTTGTCGCGCCCGAATCCACCGATGCTGTCCACGGTGGATCGAGCCCCGCTGGGTCAGGTGGTCAGCCGGACGGCCGACGGTGCCTACCCGAAGGCGGTGGAGGAGGCCAAGGAGGCCATCCGGGCCGGCGAGTGCTTCCAGATCGTCGTCGCGCAGCGCTTCGAGCGGGCCACTGACGCCGACCCGTTGGACGTCTACCGGGTGCTGCGGACCACCAATCCCAGCCCGTACATGTATCTGTTGCGCTTCGACGACTTCGACGTGGTGGGTTCCTCGCCGGAGGCGCATCTCAAGATCACCGTCGGTGCGGACGGGGTACGGCGGGCGTTGCTGCACCCGATCGCCGGCACCCGCCCCCGCGGTGGGACCGCGGAACAGGACGGCGCCCTGGCCGCGGAGTTGCTGGCCGACCCGAAGGAACGCTCCGAGCACGTCATGCTGGTCGACCTGGGTCGCAACGACCTGGGCCGGGTGTGCCGCCCGGGGACCGTCGAGGTGCCCGAGTTCGCCACCGTCGAGCGGTACAGCCACGTGATGCACATCGTGTCCACGGTGGTCGGTGAGCTGCGCGACGAGCAGAGCGCCTTTGACGCGCTGGCCGCGACGTTTCCCGCCGGCACCCTCTCGGGCGCTCCGAAGGTCCGGGCGATGGAGATCATCGAGGGGTTGGAGCCGACCCGCCGGGGTCTGTACGGGGGCACCGTCGGTTACTTCGGCTTCGGCGGCGACATGGACATGGCGATCGCCATCCGGACGGCGTTGATGCGCGGCGGGCGGGCCTACGTCGGGGCGGGTGCCGGCATCGTGGCCGATTCCGACCCGCTGACCGAGGAGCAGGAGACCCGCAGCAAGGCGGCCGCCGTGTTGGCCGCGATCGCCGCCGCCGAGACGTTGCGCCCGGCCCGGTGAGCGCGCCGCCGTCCCCGTCCCCGGTGCGCCGGCAGTTGGCGTACGCGGTGCTGTTGTGCCTGGTCGGCGCCGGCCTGACGCTGATCGCGGTGGGTCGCACCTGGGCATTGGAGGTCACCGACCGCCCCGGGGCGCTGCCGGATCTACGGCAGGCCCGGACGGGCGCGGCGATTCTGGCCTGGCTGCCGCCGCTGGCCGTGGTCGGGCTGGCCGGTGCGGGGGCGTTGCTGGCCACCCGCGGATTGGTCCGGCGGCTGCTGGGCCTGCTGTTGCTGGTGAGCGGCGCGGCGGTGGCCGCGGGTGCCGGGTTCGCGCTGGTAGCCGTCGATCGGGGTGCGGCCGGCCCGGCAGCGGTCGGCTGGCCGTTGCTCTGCCTGGCCGGTGGGCTGCTCGCGGGTGCCGGCGCGGCGCTGGCGGCGGCCCGGGGTCACACCTGGCCGGCGATGGGGGCCCGCTACGAGCGGCCCACCCGCGGTCGTGATGCGCGGGGCGACGGTGGCGCCGGGGACCGTGGTGGTGTTGACGCCGGTGCTGGGGCCGACGGTGCGGTTGCTGGGCCCGGTGGTGCCGGTGCTGGGCCCGGTGGTGCCGGGGCTGGCGCCGTTGATGCCGGGGCTGGCGCCGTTGGTGCCGGGGCTGGCGGTCGGGACCGCGGTGGTGCTGGTTACGAGCGCGGGCGGGAGACCGGGCGGGTCGATCCGGCCGGACCGGTGGACACCCGCGAGGCCTGGGAGGCGCTCGATCGCGGGGAGGACCCGACCGACACCTGACGGCTGCCGCCCGGTGTCGCGACGGTGACGGCGGTACCGGCGGACGCGGTTTTCGGCGCCGCGGCCACTGTCGGGATCGGGCTCGCCGCGGCGGGACTCCTGGTGTCGGCCGTCGCGATCAGCGCGGCGAGTATCTGGCGTACCTCGTCGCGCTGCCGGGCCCGGTCCCGGTCCGCGCAGATCGCCTCCCAGGCGTTGCTGCGCGAGGTCCGCACCCGGGAGTCACCCACCATCGCCCGTTCCACCGTGTTGACGACTCCCGCGGCGACCGAGAGTACCGCCCGTGGAATCGTGGTGAGACCGATTGTGGGGCCACCGTCTGCCGGTGAGGTCATGATCTCCTCCACACGCCGAGTGGTCATCTGGTGGCGCCGCGTGCTGCACCGCGACCAGTGTGCCCGAAGACGATGCTGCCGAGGTTGTGTTTCCGGGCAATGACCTCGGTGTCAACTGTCCGGGCGACCCCGGGCAACGGGCATCCCCGTTCCGTCCACCCGGCACCGTCCCGCGATGTGGACGGAGTCGGATCGGTCGGCCGGGTAGCCGGTGACCGGGCGGGACGCTGGTACGGCATCACACCGGGTAGCTGACCGCTGACGTTAACGAGAAGTTCCGCATTATGCCGCAGTCCACCCCGTGAGGCGCGCCGGACCCCCGGCTGGGCGTGCCGCGCGGCGCCACCTAGCATCGGCCCATGACACCCGGAGAGGGGAGTCCGTAGGTGACATCAGAGCAGGCGAACGCGGGCGGCGACGATCCCGGCCCGAGCGTCGGGGCAACCGTCAGTGTGCTCGACGAGATTCTCGCCGGGGTACGCGAGGACATCGAACTCAGGCAGGAGCGGATGCCGCTCGAGCGGGTCAAGGAGCTGGCGGCAGCGGCGCCGGCGCCGCTCGACGCGTACGCCGCCCTGCGCCGCCCCGGCGTCGCGGTCATCGCCGAGGTGAAGCGGTCATCGCCGTCCAGGGGGCAGCTCGCCGAGATCCCCGACCCGGCCCAGCTGGCCACCGAGTACGCCGCCGGCGGCGCCCGGTGCATCAGCGTGCTGACCGAGGGCCGCTGGTTCGGCGGGTCGCTCGGCGACCTGGCCGCCGTGCGCGCCGCGGTCGGGGTGCCGCTGCTGCGTAAGGACTTCGTGGTCTCCAGCTACCAGGTGCACGAGGCCCGGGCGCACGGTGCCGACCTGGTGCTGCTGATCGTCGCGGCGCTTGAGCAGAACGTGCTGGTCGGGCTGTTGGAGCGCATCGAGTCGCTCGGGATGACCGCGCTGGTCGAGGTGCACGACGAGGAAGAGGCCGACCGGGCGCTCGCCGCCGGCGCGCAGGTGATCGGGGTCAACGCCCGCAACCTGCGCACCCTGGAGGTCGACCGGTCGGTGTTCGAACGGATCGCCCCCGGCCTGCCCAACAGCGTGGTGAAGATCGCCGAGTCCGGGGTGCGCGGCCCGCACGACCTGATCCGGTACGCCGGCGCCGGCGCCGACGCGGTCCTGGTCGGCGAGGGCCTGGTCACCCAGAAGAGCCCCCGCGAAGCGGTGGCCGAGCTGGTCAACGCCGGCAACCACCCCGCCACCCCCCGGCCCGTCCGGTGAGCGCGAGGAGTGAGCTTGCGAGCCCCGCAGTCGCGAACGAAAGCAGGCACCGGTGAGCGCGCCGGCCGACGAGGCTGACCTGGCGGTGGCGGTCGGGCTGGCGCCCGACGCCACCGGGCACTTCGGCCGCTACGGCGGGCGGTTCGTGCCGGAGGCGCTGATCGCCGCGCTCGACGAGCTGGACGCGGCGTACCGGCACGCGATGACAGACGAGTCGTTCCAGGCGGAGTTCGCCGCGATGCTGCGCGACTACGCCAACTGCCCGTCGCCGCTGTACCGGGCCGAGCGGCTCAGCGCCGTGGCCGGCGCGCGGATCCTGCTCAAGCGCGAGGACCTCAACCACACCGGGGCCCACAAGGTCCGCAGCGTGCTGGGCCAGGCGCTGCTCACCCGGCGGATGGGTAAGAAGAAGGTGATCGCCGAGACCGGGGCCGGACAGCACGGGGTGGCCAGCGCCACCGCCGCCGCGTACCTGGATCTCGAGTGTGTGGTCTACATGGGTCAGGTCGACATTGAACGGCAGGCCCTCAATGTGGCCCGGATGCGGATGCTCGGTGCCACGGTGATCCCGGTGACCACCGGTTCGCGCACCCTGAAGGACGCGGTCAACGAGGCGCTGCGCGCCTGGGTCGCCGAGGTGGACGACACCCATTACCTGCTCGGCACCGTGTCGGGGCCGCACCCGTTCCCGTCGATGGTCCGCGACTTCGTCCGCGGCATCGGTGTCGAGGCCCGTGAGCAGTGCCTGGAGAAGCTGGGCGGGCTGCCCGACGCGGTCGCCGCGTGTGTCGGCGGCGGGTCCAACGCGATCGGCATCTTCCACGCCTTCATCCCCGACGCCGGGGTGCGGCTGTACGGTTTCGAAGCCGGTGGTGACGGTATCGACACCGGCCGTCACGCCGCCAGCATCACCGGTGGCTCGTCCGGGGTGCTGCACGGCGCCCGCACCTATGTCCTGCAGGACGCCGACGGTCAGACGGTCGAGTCGCACTCCATCTCCGCCGGTCTGGACTACCCGGCGGTGGGACCGGAACACGCCCAGCTGCACGACACCGGGCGGGCCAGTTACCAGCCGGTGACCGACGCCGAGGCGATGGCGGCGTTCAAGCTGCTCTGCCGCACCGAGGGGATCATCCCGGCGATCGAGAGCGCCCACGCCGTGGCCGGCGCGCTGCGGATCATCCCGCAGCTCACCGCCGACCTCGGGCGGGAACCGACGATCCTGGTGAACCTGTCCGGCCGCGGTGACAAGGACGTGCACACCGCCGGCGCCTACTTCGGGCTGCTCGACGAGAACGAGACCCTCACCCCGCAGGAGAACTTGTGAACGAGCCGGGCGGGGCGCAGCCGCCGAGCGAGCGGCAGGGCATCGCCGGGGCGTTCGACAAGGCGCGGGCGGACGGCCGGGCGCTGCTGGTCGGGTGTATGCCGGCCGGTTTCCCCACCGTGGCCGGCAGCATCGCGTCGATGATCGCGATGGTGGACGCGGGCGTCGACGCGATCGAGGTGGAACTGCCGTACTCCGACCCCACGATGGACGGGCCGGTCATCCAGAAGGCCTCCGACATCGCTCTGCGGGCCGGGGTACGCAGCGCGGACACCATGCGCGTCATCGAGGCCGTCGCCGGCACCGGGGCCCCGGTGTTCCTGATGACCTACTGGAACCCGGTCGAGAAGTACGGCGTCGACGCTTTCGCCCGGGACCTCGCGGCGGCCGGCGCCACCGGCATGGTCACCCCGGACCTGATCCCCGACGAGGCCGACGAGTGGCTGGCCGCCTCCGACGCGTACAACCTGGACCGTACGTTCCTGGTCTCGCCGTCGTCGACCGACGAGCGGCTGGCGATGACGGTGCGGCACTGCCGGGGTTTCGTCTACGCGACCGCGGTGATGGGCGTGACCGGTGCCCGCGAGCAGAGTTCCCGGCTGGCCCCCACTCTGGTCGCCCGGGTCCGCGAGAGCGACCCCCGGCTCGCCGTCGGCGTCGGTCTCGGGGTGGGTAACGGCACCCAGGCGGCCGAGGTGGGCGCGTTCGCCGACGGGGTGATCGTGGGCAGCGCGCTGGTCCGGTGTGTTCTGGACGCGCCGGACGAGAGCACCGGACTCGACCGGCTGCGGGCGCTGAGCTCCGACCTGGCGGCCGGCGTACGCACGCCACGCACCTGACCCGGCGGCCACCGGGCAGGGCGCGACCCGGCGTGGCGGGTCCGGTGCCGCGCACCGCAAATGGGGCATGGTCTGCGACAACCCTCACGCCTGCCGAAGTCGGCCGGCCCTGGCCGGTCGGCCGGCACAGTGGGGGCCGGCCGGGCTAACGCTGGCACCGCCGCGGCGGTAGCGTGTGCACCCGTGACCCTCGCCGCTATTCCCAGCCCGAGCACCTCGGTCTGGCATCTGGGACCGGTTCCGATCCGGGCGTACGCCCTCTGCATCGTGCTCGGCATCGTGGTCGCCTGCGTGGTGACCGAGGTGCGGCTGCGTCGCCGCGGCGTCGCCCGGGGCGCCGTGCTGGACATCGCGGTGTGGGCGGTGCCGTTCGGCATCGTCGGCGCCCGGCTCTACCACGTGATCACCTCGCCGCAGGCCTACTTCGGCACTGGCGGCGACCCGGTGAGGGCGTTCTTCATCTGGGAGGGCGGCCTGGGCATCTGGGGCGCGGTGGCCGGTGGAGCGGTCGGGGTCTGGCTGGCCGCCCGGCAGCTCGGGATGCCGATGGCGGTGATCGCCGACGCGGTGGCTCCCGGATTGCCGTTGGCCCAGGCGATCGGCCGGTTCGGCAACTGGTTCAACAACGAGCTGTACGGCGGTCCGACGACGCTGCCGTGGGGCCTGCGGATCCACGACATGGACCCGAACAACCCCGGTCACGCCCGCACCCTGGAGGGTCAGCCGGTCCAGTTGCCGGACCTCTACCACCCCACCTTCCTCTACGAGGCGTTGTGGAACGTCGGCGTGGCGCTGCTCGTGCTCGCCGCCGACCGGCGGTGGAAGCTGGGCCGTGGTCGTGCCTTCGCGTTGTACGTGGCGGGCTACACCGTCGGCCGGTTCTGGATCGAGCTGATGCGGGTGGACGAGGCCAACCGCATCTTCGGCCAGCGGGTGAACGTGTGGGTGTCGCTGCTGGTGCTGATCGGTGCCCTGATCTACTTCTTCCGGGTCCGCGGACCGCAGCAGTTCCTGGTGCCGATCAATGCGCCGGACCAGCCGACCACCGGCCCGGCCGCCGAGTTCGCCACCAACGTGTCCGGGACCGATCGGCCCGCCGGGGCCGGGTCGGCTCCGCCGCTGGGCTACCGGACGGTCTCCGAGGAGCAGTTCCGGCGTTACCAGCAGACCGGTGAACTGCCCGATGACAGTGACCCGGCGGACGGGCCCCCCGGCCCGGGAGCCGGATCCCACCGGGAGGCCGACTCCGGCGGGGGTGACTCCCGCGAGGGCGGCTCCCGGCCGGAGGGCGCCGACCGCGCCGACGCGGGGCCCGACGGCGGGCCCGACCCGGACCTGGGTGCCGGGGTGGGACCGGCCACCGGCGGCCCGGGCGGCACCGGGGGTACCGGCGGCTCCACCGCGGTGCGTTCCACCGACGATCGCTGACGGCGGCGGCGGCGGGGGGTGGCACCGATGCGCACAGCGGTCGTGGTCGGTGCCGGCGTCGGCGGGTTGGCCGCTGCCGGGGTGCTCGCCCGGTCCGGCTGGGCGGTCACCCTGCTCGACCGCGCCGAGCGGGTGAGTTCCGAACGCACCGCCCTGGTGCTCTGGCCCAACGGGGTCCGGGCGTTGGAGGCGCTCGGCCTGGCGGGTTGCCTGCCGGCGATCACCAGCCCGCTACCGGACCGTGGGGTGCGCCGTCCGGACGGGCAGTGGTTGGTGCAGCCCCGTCCCCGCACCACCGGCGTCGAGGCGCCCCTGGTGGTGCGCCGCGAAGACCTGCACGACGCGCTGGTCGCCAGCCTCGGCGACCGGGTCGACATCCGCACCGGCGTGAGCGTGGGCCCGGTACGCGTCGGTGGTGGCCGGCGCCCGGCGATCAACGACGGGGCGCGGGCGCTGGAGGTCGACCTGCTGGTGGCCGCGGACGGGATCGACAGCGCCGTGCGGCGTCAGCTCGCCCCGGAGGCCACCGTGGTCAGCTCCGGCTGCGTGGCCTGGCGGGCGGTGATCCCGTGGTACCGGGCCCCCCGGCTGCCGGCGGACGTCGCGACCGGCGGCGAGACGCTGGGCGGCGGCTACCGTTTCGTGACCGTGATGCTGGGCGACCCGGCCGCGGTCGGTGGCGGCATCTACTGGGTGGCGACGGCCGCCGGAGCGCTCCGGCCGGAACCGCCGGCGAGGCAACTGGCGCTGCTGCGCCGGTGGTTGGCCGACTGGCACGCCCCGATCGGGGACCTGCTGGCCGCCACCGAGCCCGACGACCTGGTCCACCAGGAGGTCCGCGAGCTGCGGCCGCTGCCCCGGGCGTACGGCTTCCCGTCCGGGTCCGGCGGGGTGGTGCTGCTCGGTGACGCCGCGCACGCGATGCCGCCGCACCTGAGCC
>DASVVF010000819.1:0-11518 GCA_036386695.1 Catenuloplanes sp.
CGACGATCGGCGAGGTGCCGCCGGCGGTGTTCATCCCGGTCGCGGAACGGGCCGGCCTCATCGCCGGCATCGGTTCCTTCGTCCTGACCCGGGCCTGCGAGCAGTTCGTCCGTCACAACGGTGCGCAGGACCGTTACCTGACCGTCAACGTGTCCCCACTGCAACTTCTCGACAGTGGTTTCCCGCTGACCGTGAGCGAGGCGCTGGCCCGTTCCGGCCTGGCGCCCGACCAACTGGTGTTGGAGATCACCGAGAATGTGCTCGCCGAGGAGTCCAATGTGGTGGAAGCGCTGCACGGGCTGCGTCACCTCGGTGTCCGTGTCGCGATGGACGACTTCGGCACCGGCTATTCGTCGCTGCGTCACCTGCACCGCTTCCCGATCGACATCATCAAGATCGACCGCAGCTACATCCGCGACATCGGCAGTGACCAGGGCGCCGCGCGCATCGTCAACACCCTGCTGCACATGTTCTCCGCCCTGGGCCTCACCACCGTCGCCGAGGGCGTCGAGGACGCGGACCAGGCCGATCTGCTGCAACGGCTGGGCTGCCGCTACGGTCAGGGATACCTGTTCAGTCGACCGGTGGAGGCCGACCTGCTGGCCTCCGCCCTCGCCGCCCCGCGGCAGGCCGACGCGACGACTCCGGACCTGCTGTCCGGCGTCCCCTCCTGACCCCCGGCGGGGGGCTACGCCGGCGCGTGGACGGTGATGGTGGTCCATGCGCCCACATGGATGCGGTCGCCGTCGGCGAGGGGCCGGGACTGTCCGGCGGGCAGCGGGTCGGTGTCGTCGTTGAGGTACGTCCCGTTGGTGGAGCCGAGGTCGCAGACCAGCCAGACGCCGTCGGTGTTCCGGGTCAGCAGCGCGTGGCTGTGCGAGATTCCCGGGTCCAACGGCTGCGCGGACAGGTCCATCTCCGGGTCGGTTCCCTTGGAGGCGCTGCGCCGTCCGATCCGGACCTGCGGTGCGGGCAGGGTGAACGACCGCTCGGGGCAGTGCGCCGGGAACTCGACCCCGTCGATCGCGTTGGCGTCGAAGTAGACCCGGTCCGCGGTGACGGTCGCCGACCACTGGTCCCGCGCCGGTGTCGCGACCGGGGCGGGCCCGAAGGTGGGCACCTTGCCGGTGCTGTGGTCGTACCCGCAGTCCTCGCAGAAGCGTGCGGTGCCGGCCTGCGGCGTACCGCAGTTCGGGCAGGGTTTTCCGGTCAGCGCGGCCGGTGTCGACGTCGGTGCGGAGCCGGTCGGGGCGGACCGCGCCGGGGTGGCGGCGACCGTCGCGGTCGGCGCACCGCCGATCTTCGCGCCGCAGGTGTCGCAGAAGTCGTCGGTGCTCGACGGGTGCCCCTTGGGGCAGGCGTAGGTGCTCACTTGGTGCGTCCCACCCGGACGGTCTTGGTCGAGCGGGTGTCAAGGGCCATCTCGTCGGCCGCGTCCACCTTGCGGCGTAGCCGCACCGTGCCGGTGGCCGCGTCCTCGATGTCGACCACCGTGGCCAGCAACTCCGACGTGGCGGTGTTGCCGCTGGCCGCGGCGAGTTGCGCGGCCCGGCCCAGTTTGAGCGTGGCGGTCCGGTCGTCGCCGGCCTTGCGCGCCTCCAACCCCTCCTGGATCACCTCGGCCAGCTCCGCCTGCCCCGTGTAGTGGGCGACCTGGCGGTTGATCCGGGTGGACAACGCGGTGTCATCGGTCCACACCGCCCGGACCAGGCACTGGCTGAGCACGTCGGCGCCGTCGACGACCGACACCCGGGCGGCGAGCATCTCGTCACCGGCCGCCCCGGGGGTCACGTCGACGCAGATGTGGTAGTCGCGGCTCTCCGTACCCCAGGATCCGGTGGGGTACCGGGCCGCCCGTGGGCCGTCCTCGGTGCGCTTGCCGGTCAGGTCGACCACCGTCGGCTCGACCTGCTTGACGAAGCGCACCGTGGCGTTCACCGGGGTCCAGACCTTGAGCTGCACGTTGGCCGAGGTCTTGCCCATCGCCGCGGTCATCATCTGCTCGAACGCCGCGGTCAGGTCCGCCGGCCGGGCCACGATGTCCACCGTGCCGAGCAGGGCGGTGGCCACCTTGCGCAGCTCGGAAACCTGCCAACTGGTGCCCACCCCACGGCAGTCGCACTGGAACCGCCCGGCGATCGACTCCAGCACCCGCTCCAGGTAACCGGCGTACTCACCGTTCTCCCCGTCGGTGAGCAGGATCGCGTGGGCGATGTCGCCCGGCCGCTGCGCGAACAGCTCGGCGGCCATCATCAGCCAGGCGCCGATCGCCGTGCCGCCGCTGGCCTGCAGCCGGTCGATCGCCCGGACCGCCTCGTCGCGGGTGGTCGGCGACGCGACCGCCAGCTGCCCGGGCGCGGGAAACAGCTGCTGGGCGGTGCTGACGCCGGCGATGATGGCGAACCGGACACCGTCGTCGATGCACTTGACGGCGGCCTTGGCCGCCTGCCGGGCCGCCGACATCCGGCCCTCGGCCTGCATCGACCCCGAGCAGTCCACGATGATGATCTCGGTGGCTCCGGCGGTCCGGTGTCCGTCCGCACCGGACGAGGCGACGGTCACGATCGCGTTGACTTCAGTGGCGCCCAGGGCGAGGAACTCGTTCTGGAACGCCTCGGCGGTGTACGGCACACGGTCTCCCTGGCTGATCGACCGGTCCGCCGCCCGGCGGCCGGTGGTGTGGGCATGCAAGGTCATGGTGCGACGGGTGTCAACGTGACGGTGATGTTGTCGCTCCCGCCGGCGTCGTTGGCGAACGCGGTCAGGCTCCGGGCCGCGCCGAGCAACGCCGCCGGGCCGGTGCCGGCCGCCGCCAGGTGTTCCCGTGCCGCGTCGGCGAAGGCGGCCGGATCGGTCAGGTAGTTCCACAGGCCGTCGCTGCACACCAGCAGGTGGCCGGGCTCCACCGCCACGAATCGGCCGGTGCGCGGGCGGATCTCGCCGGCGTCGGCGCCGAGCCAGGCGGTGACGGCATGCGCCTGCCGGTCGTTCCAGGCCTGTTGCGGGTCCATGCCGGCGCGGATCGCGTCGGTGGCCCATGAGTCGTCCTCGGTGAGCTGGACCGCCGGCCCGGTCGCCGGGATCCAATACGCGCGGCTGTCACCGACCCAGCCGTAGTCGACCACGCCGCCCCGCACGCAGGCGGCGACAATGGTGCACGCCGGGTTGGACGCGGCCCGGCGCGGATCCCCGGCGCGGGCCAGCGCCGCCACGTCCGCCCCGGCGGCGATGATCGCCGCGCTGATCCGCGCGCCGAGCGGTGCGGCCGCCGCATCGGGGTGCGGGCCGGGCGCCGCCGCCGCGTCGGGGTGCGCTCCGGGCGGTGCCGCCGCGTCGGGGTGCGCTCCGGGCGGTGCCGCCGCGGTGCGGCCCGCACCGGCCAGTAGCCGCCCGGCCGTTTCGACGGCCAGCGCCGAGGCGACGTCCGGGTCGAACGACGAGGACACCCCGTCGCACACCACGATGTCGACCTCGGTCGACGTGCCGCCGTTCCGGGCCGCCAGCCAGACGGCGTCCTCGTTGCGATGGTGGCGCTGGCCGCGGTCGGTGACCGCCGCACCGCCGTCCACCTGCAGCTCCACGTGGTCGCGGGGCCGGACGGCCAGCATCCCGCAATGGGTGCAGTAGCCGTCGGCGCCCACCGCGTCGGCCGTCGCGCAGGCCGGACAGCGGCCCCCTGACCCGGGTGGTCCGGATGAGGCCGCCGTGGGTCGCCCATCGGCGTCCATGGTGGATCGGCCGCCGCCGTCCATCGTGGAATGTCCAAGGGGGTCCACCGCCGGCTGTCCGTCGGTGCCCGCTCCGGGCGCCGACAGGGCCGCGGGAAGGCCGCCGGCGGCGGTCGGGGCCGGGGCGGCGGCGTGCGCGGCGGCGGTGAGGGGGCGGCCGCACGCCTCGCAGAACGCCGCCCCGGCGGTGCGTTCGTCGGCGCAGGAGGGGCAGTCGGCGTCGAGGGGGCCGGCCGCGGTCATGTGCGGGTCCGCGGGCGGGTGGCGTTGGCGAGGTCGACCAGGCGGATCCGTTCCGCCCCGGGGACCGAGCGGGCCATCTCCCGGTAGCAGGACTCCAGCGCCAAGCGGATGTCGCGTTCGGCGGCGGTCCCCGGGGTGTCCACCGTCCCCAGCACGGCGGCCGGCACCGCGGTGCCCCCGGTCAGCGTGTGCAGGGCCCGTTCGAGCAGTTCCGCGCGCAGCGCCGCGAGCTGGGCCGCCTCGATCTCCAGGCGGTCGATCAGCGCGGCGGCGGTGGCCAGGGCGCTCACGTCGTCCTTCGCCGCCTGGTGGGCCTGCACCAGCGCGCGGACCGCGCCGACCTGGGAGCTGCGGTACGCGGCGGAGGTGCCCGGCACCCGGTTGTAGGCCTCGACGGCGCCGGCCCGGTCGCCGGCGGCGAGCCGACAGCGGGCCAACCCCGCGCAGGCGGTGGTGTACGCCGGGTCGGTGCGGCTGACCACGTCGTAGTACGCGGCGGCGACGGCGTACCGGCCCGGGTGCTCGGCGGTCGCCCCGGGCGCCAGCGTCGGGGCGAGCTCGGCGGTCACCCCGAGCGCCAGCTTCGGGGCGAGCTCGCCGGGCAGGCAGGAGTACACCGCCTGGAACCGCCCCTCGGCGCGGGCGCTGTCACCCTCGGCCAGGGCGAGGGTCCCGTCGTGCCAGGCCAGCCGCCAGTCGGCGCTGTCGGTGGCGGCGATCGCGTCCCGGGCGGCCCGGGCGCCGGTGAAGTCGCCGGTGGCCGCGCCGAGGTCGATGTGCGCCCGCAGGGCCCGCAGCCGCACCTCGACGGTCTGCTCGGGGGCCGTCTCGAGCAGGGTGAGAATGTCCCGCGGCTCGGTCACCGTGACGGAGGCGAGGAAGCCAGCCGCCGGGTCGGTCAGGTCCATCATCGGCGCGGGCAGGAACTGCCACCGGGGGGTGACACTGCGCGGGTCGGTGCGCTGCTCCGCGGTGAAGAGCCTCGACGGCGCCGGGTGCGGTACGCCGTCGGCGGCGAGCACCTCCCGCAGCACGCCCAGCATCTGCTCGGTCATCTCGCCGGCGTCGACGAAGCGGGCGGCCGGGTCCGGGTGGGTGGCCCGCTGCAACAGTCGGTAGAACGACTGGAAACGGCGGAACAGCGGCACCTCGGCGGGGTCGGGCAGGCTGTGCGCGAAGGTGTTCTGGTAGCCCCGGAAGTCGATGGAGAGCACGGCCAGGGTGCGCCCGATGGTGTAGATGTCGGAGGCGACCGACGGCCCGGCTTCGGCGATCTCGGGGGCCTGGAAGCCCACCGTGCCGTAGATCGCCGAGTCCTGGTCGTGGATGTGGACCACGCCGCCGAGGTCGATGAGCTTGACCTGGTCGCCGGTCTGGATGACGTTGTCGGGTTTGAAGTCGCAGAAGATCAGCCCGCGGTCGTGCAGGTAGCTGAAGGCCGGCATGATCTCCAGCAGGTACGCCAGCGCGATGGCGGGCGGCAGCGGCGACGGCTGGTTGCCGTTGGCGGCCCGCCGGTTCTTGAGGATGCCCTTGAGGGACTCGCCGCCGACGTACTCCATGACGATGTAGCCGGCGCCCTCGTGCTGCACGAAATTGTAGATCTTGACGATGTTCGGGTGTTCCACCTCCGCCAGGAACCGGCGTTCGGCGACGGCCGCCGCCAGGGCGTCCGCGTCACCGGAGTTCAACAGTCCCTTGAGGACCACCCACCGGTCGGAGACGTTCCTGTCCACCGCCAGGTAGATCCAGCCGAGGCCGCCGTGGGCGAGCGCGCCGACGACCTCGTACTGCCCGCCGACGAGGTAGCCGGGCTGCAGCTTCGGGGTGAAGTTGAACTGTTCGCCGCAGCCGGGGCAGAAGCCGGCGGTACGCCCGGGCCGGTTGCCCCGGGACCGCCCGACCGGACCCCCGCACTTCGCGCAGTACCGCTTCTCCTCCGGCACCTCCGCCACCGACATGATCGCGGTGGACGGGTCGCGGTGCGGCAACGGGGCGACGTCGACCAGGCCGGCGCCGAAGCGGCGTCGCCGGCTACCGGTCCGCCCGCTGCCGGCCCGGGCGGACGACGCCGTACGGGTGGACAGCACGCTGCCCCCGGTCCTGGTGCTGCCGGCCGTGGGCGGCCGCCCCCCACCGGTCCCGCTGCCGCCGGGCTGGGCCGTGCCGCCGGGCTGGGCGCTCCCGCCGGGCCGGGTGCTCCCGCCGGGTTCGGGGGTGGCCGTGGTACCGGCCGCCGGCGCCATGCCGCAGGTGTCGCAGTAGCCGGCGTCGATGGTCCCCGGGCAGTTGCGCTGACACGTGATCACTGCAGGTTGTCCCTCGCGTGAGTGGCGGTGAGCTGCGCTATCGCGTCCTGGTACGCGTCGACGGCCGCGCGTGCGGCGTCCAGCTCACAGGGCGCGGTGTAGAGGGTCGTCCGGGCGGCGTCGGCCAGCGGCGACAGCGTGGCGTCCTCCGCCCAGCCCCGGCGGGCCGCCTTGGCCTGATACGCCTCAAGCCGCCCGCGCAGCTCCGAGCGGGTGGCGAGCAGGGCGGTGTTGCGGGCGGCGGCGGTCCGGACGACGGCGAGGCGGTCCCGGGCCCGGTCGGTCCAGGCGGCGAGCCGGGCGCTGATCAGCTGCCAGTGCCCGGCCGCCGCGAGGGCGTCGATGGCGGCCAGGTCGGCCCGCAGATCGGGCCCGTGCGCCCCCGGGGTGATCGCCGCTGGGGGGAACCTGCCGGTGGCCGCGGCCTCGGCCTCGGTGGCCGCCGCGCAGGCGGTGACCAGTTCCCCGGCCAGGCTGTGCGCGGCGGTCAGCCGCTGGGTCAGCGCGGAGCGCAGTTCGACGGCCGACGTCAGTTCCGCGTCGGCGCGCGCCACCGCCGCCCGCACCGCGGCCAGGTCGGCCTCGGCGCAGCCGAACGGGTCGGCGGCCAGAGTGGACATGAAGGCGTGCAGCCGCCGGTCCGCGTCCTCAAGCGTGCCAAGGTCCCCGCCGGCGGCCCGGGTCTGGGTCCGGGCCCGGTCGATGGCCGCGGCGGCGTCCGCGGTGGCCGGCAGCATCCGGCTCCAGATCTCCCCGGCCCGCACCGCGACCGCGACGGCGGTCCGGAACGCCGCCTCCATGGCCGCGAGCAGCTCCGCCGGGCTGCAGGTGGTGGTGACCTGGCCGGCCCCCAGCAGCGAGCGTTGGGCCAGCGGAACGGTGGTGGTGGACAGGGTCACCGACCGGCCGAGCACCTGCTCGACGTACGCGGCCTTCTCGGCGTCGGTGAACCGGCGTTGCCCGCGTGCCTCCCGGGCCTTGGTGACCAGGGCGGTCAGTAGGGCGTACCCGTCCCAGAGTTGGGTCAGCGCGGCCGAGGCGTCGGCCCACGCCGCGGCGGTCCCACCGGTCAACGGCCCGGCGTCGAGGTCCTTGCGGGCCGGGTTGTTGTCCAGGTCGACCAGGCTGGCGGCGACGGCGGCGGCGGCGGCCTCCAGGCGCAACAGTTCGGTGTCCGCCCGGGCGAGCAGGTCGGCGGAGGGCGCGGTGCCGGGCCGGGTCATCGGGCGACCCCTGCGAAGGGAACCGGGCGCGGCACCGGTCAGCCCCGGTATTCCGCGGCGGGCGGGTTCGGGGTGGCGCCGAACCTGCCGAGCCACTTCTCGTACGTCCGCTTCCAGCTGCCGTCGGCGCGCTGCCGCTCCAGCACCGCGTTGACGAACCGGGTGAAGTCCTCGTGCTCCTTGGATATCGCGATACCGTACGGCTCCTTGGTGAACGGCGCACCGATCACCTTGGCGTACGGGTCCTGGGCGGCGAGGCCGGCCAGGATGGTGTCGTCGGTGGAGATGGCGTCGACCTGGTTGCGCTGGAAGGCGACCAGGCAGTCGGAGTTGCCGGGCATCGCCACGGTGATCGGCCTGGGGTCCAGCCGTTCCAGGTTCTCCAGGGAGGTGGAGCCGGCGGCGGCGCAGACCCGTTTGCCGCCGAGGTCCCCGACCCCCTTCGCCGTGGAGGCGGTCGACACCAGCACCTTCTGGCCGGCGTCGTAGTAGACGGTGGAGAAGTCGATCTCCTTCCACCTGGTGCAGTTCATCGTGGTGGTCTGCACGACCAGGTCGACGGTGCCGTCCTTCGCGGCCGGGATCCGTTGCGCGTTCGGGGTCACGATGATCTGGATCTTGTTTTCGTCGTCGAAGATGGCTTTCGCCACCGCCCGGGCCATGTCCACGTCGAAGCCCTCGATCCGCCCGGTGATCGGGTTGCGGGAGCTGAACAGCAGGGTGTCCTGGCTGGTGCCGACCCGCAGCAGCCCGCGTTTGCGGATCTCGTCCATGTAGCTGCCGGCCGGCATGCTGTTCGGTTTCGGCAGCGGCCCGGCCGGGCGCAGGCTCTGCCGGGCGTTGCAGTCCTCAGGGGCGGCGGCCGGGCCGGGGGCCGCCGGGCCGGGGGCCGCCGGGGCGCTCGCGGTCGCGTCGCCGCGCCGGGGCGGGGGAGTGCCGGTGCACCCGGCGGCGAGCACCGCGACGGCCGTCAGCAGCACCGGCGCCAGCAGCGCCCGGGCCGCCCGGGTGCGCCGGGTGCGAGGGTGGCTGGGCTGCGCGGTCGACATCAGCGGTACTCCTCCAGTCGGGCCCGGATGCCGGCGACGGCCAGGGCGCAGATGATGATCCCGAGCACCGGACCCAGGAGTCTGAGCACCCCCAGGCCACGACCGGCGGCGGTGATCTCGTTGGTGAAGGTCGCCTTCTTCGCCTCCATCGCCCGGCCCACCTCGTCGGTCAGAGCGGTGAACGTCGCCGTCGTCTCCGGTCCGACGGCCAGCGCGACCGCCTCGTCGTACCTGCCCCCGTCGTCGAATTCGCGCACCTTGGCGTGCTTGGTGACGTACTCCTTGTGGTGGGCGGCGGCCGCCTGCACCGCCGCGCGGGTGGGGCCGTCCAGCTCGGCGGCGGCCCGGGCGAGTAGACCGGCCGGGCCGGTCAGCCGGTCGTTGACCGTACGGAAATCGGTCTCGTACTCGCTGCCGCTGCCGCGGGCGGCGAGGGTCAACGCCTCGTCGCTGCGCTGCTGCAGGGTCAGCGTGCGCACCTCGGCCAGCCGGGCGACGGGCGTGGAGCCGTCCCGGTCGGCCCGCTGCAGATGCGAGCGCTGCGCCGCGAACAGCCCCCCGACACCCAAGCCCAGGACCGCGGTCAGGACCGTCGCGGTCACCAGGGGCACGTTGAAGGTCCGACGGGTGATCCGACTCAGGTGCCGTTGCGCGAACACCAGGCCGGCCAGCAGCCCCACCAGGAGCAGCGTCAGCAGGGACAGCCAGACGGTGCTGCGGGCGTTGCCGTACCCGCTGTCGAGGTCGTCCTGCGCGGCCGTGAACAGGGCCCGGGCCTGCGGTTGCAGCTCGGTCCGATTGAGACTCGACGCGGTGGACAGGTACGCCGCGCCGACCGGCAGCCCCTGCCGGTTGTTGGCCCGGGCGGTCGCGACCAGGCCGGCGTACTCGGAGACGCCTGATGTCAGGGCCGCCACCGCCGCGGCGCCGCCCCCGCCTTCCGGGGTCCGCCGGGCCGCCGAGGCGAGGGCGCTGGTGGCCCGGCGCAGGTCGGCGTCGTACCGTTCGGTCAGCGGGGCCGGTTCCAGCCCGCCGGCCAGGAAGGCCTGGGCGGCGGTGGCGTCGGCGTCGGCGAGGGCGGTGTAGATCGTTTCGGCCTCGACCAGCAGGGGCTGGGTCCGGGCGCCCAGGTCGCGGGTGCCGTTCGCCGCGGAGTGGGCGGCCAGCCCGGCGGTGGCCCCGGCCACCAGGCTGAGGATCGCCAACGCCGCGAGGATCAGCTGCAGGCGGCCGGGAGTGGTTTCCCGCAGCTGCCGGACCCGCCGCAGAACCCGGGCCGGTGCGCCGGCGGTGGGTGCCGCGGCCGGCGCCGGGCGATCCAGCTGGGCTGTGTTCACGTCGCGCTTCCTTCGTCGATGCCACGGTCGATGTTGCGTGCCTGCGGTGCCGGCGGGGGGGTCCCGACGGGGCAGGGGTGGTGGACCCGGTCAGCGCGGCGCGGATGCCCTGGTGACATCGCCTCGCTTCCGCAACTGTGCGGTACGGATGCAACGACTCTCTGGCGAACCGACCGGCTCGGCGTCCGGGACGCCGCGCCACCAGCGAAGCTTACGCATCGGGCGGCCCGTGGGCGGTGACGCGCTGGGTTTGGGCGTGGGCCCGCGTTCGGCGGGGGCGGGTGGCGGTGGCGGTGGGCGGTGGGCGCGCGCAGGCGCCGGCTCAGGCTGCGGATGCCAGGGCGGCCAGCGTGGCGGGCATCCCGGCACGCCAGCTGGCCAGCCAGGACGCGACATGTCCCGCCGGCATCGGTCTGGCCATCAGGAAACCCTGCGCGGCGGCACAGCCGAGGCCACGCAGGAACCGCAGGGTTTCGGCGTCCTCGACGCCCTCGGCCACCACCCCGAGATCGAAGGCGTGCGCCGCCCCGACCATGAGCGCCACCAGGGCCCGCCGGCGTGGATCGGTCGCGGCGACGAAACTCCGGTCGATTTTCAGGGTGTCGGCGGGCAGGTGGTGGAGCTGGCCGACCGAGGTGTGGCCGGTGCCGAAGTCGTCGATCGCCACCCGCACACCGAGGGCCCGGATCCGGGCCAGGTGGATGTCGGCCAGAACGCCGTCGGCGAGCGCCGTCTCGGTCAGTTCCAGCTCCAGGCGACCCGGCGCGATCCCGGCCGTGGCCAGCGCCGCCGCGACGTCGGCCACGATGCCCGGGCTGCCGATATGGCGGCCGGAGATGTTGACGGCCATCCGCAGCTCGCCGTCGCCGTCGCCGTCCAGACCCTGCCGGGACCACGCCGCCAGCTGGTCGGTCGCGGTCCGCAACGCCCACCGGTCGAGATCGCAGATCAGGGTCGAGGCCTCCGCCACCGGGATGAAGGAGTCCGGCGCGACCAGGCCGTGACCGGTGCGGTTCCACCGCATCAGGGCTTCGAAGCCCTGCACGTCGCCGGCCGCGAGCCCGATCACCGGCTGGTAGTAGAGCTCGAACTCGCCGTCGGCGAGCCCGTGGGCGATGGCGCTCTCCAGCTCGGCGCGCTCGGCGAGGGCGTCCTCGTAGGCGACCGCCCGGTCGCCGCCGTCGGCCTTGGCGGCGTTGACCGCCTCGTCCGCCCGGGCCACCAGGTCCGCGGGGGTGATCGTGGCCTGGTCGGGGTGCCAGCTGGCGGTGCCGGCCGAGACGCTGAGCCTGATGCCGGAAGCCTGCCGCAGGCTGACCGCGCGGACCGCCCGGACCAGGGTGTCCGCCGCGTCCAGCGCGCCGCCGCGGTCCACACCGGGCAACACGACCGCGAACTCGTCGCCCCCGAAACGGGTCACGGCGTCACCCGCCCGGGGCAGGGCCGCGCTCAGCGCCCGCGCGACGGTGCACAACGCGTCGTCGCCGACGAGGTGCGCGTGGGTTTCGTTGATCGTGCGGAAGCCGTCGATGTCGAGCAGGAGCACCGAGATCGGCTCCCGGCCCCGGGTGCGGCGTCGCCAGTGGCCGCGCAGTGCCTGGTCGAACGCCCGGCGGTTCGGCAGTGCGG
>DASVVF010000820.1:0-6011 GCA_036386695.1 Catenuloplanes sp.
GTGAAGGTGTTGAAGTGCTGCTGCGCCAACAGCGTGGTCGGCACCAGCACGGCGACCTGCTTACCGTCCTGGACGGCCTTGAACGCGGCCCGGACCGCGATCTCGGTCTTGCCGTAGCCCACGTCGCCGCAGATCAGCCGGTCCATCGGCACCGCGAGTTCCATGTCCCGCTTGACGTCCTCGATGGCCACCAGCTGGTCCGGTGTCTCGGTGTACGGGAAGGCGTCCTCCAACTCACGCTGCCACGGCGTGTCCGGGGCGAAGGAGTGCCCCTTGGAGCTCTGCCGGGCGGCGTAGAGCTGGATCAGCTGCGCGGCGATCTCCCGGACCGCCTTGCGGGCCCGGGCCTTGGACTTCTGCCACTCCGCGCCGCCCATCTTGTGCAGCACCGGCGACTCGCCGCCGACGTAGCGCGAGAGCATGTCCAACTGGTCGCTGGGGACGTACAGCCGGTCACCGGGCTGGCCGCGCTTGCTGGCGGCGTACTCGATCACCAGGTATTCGCGGTCGGCGCCGTTGACGGTGCGCTGCACCAGCTCGATGTAGCGGCCGATGCCGTGCTGCTCGTGTACGACGTGGTCGCCGGCGCGCAGTTCCAGCGGGTCGATGGTGTTGCGCCGCCGGCTGGGCAGCTTGCGCATGTCCCGGGTGGATGCCCCCCGACCGCCGGTGATGTCGTTGCCGGTGATCACGGCCAACCGCGACGACGCGTCGACGAAACCGTGGTTGAGCGCGCCGCAGGCGACCACCAGCTGCCCGGCGGCGGGTGCGGTCTCGACCCGCTCGGTGATCGTGGCGCCCAGCCCGGCGTCGCGCAGCACCTCCACGGCGCGGTCGGCCGGACCGTGGCCCTCGAAGACCAGGGCGACCGCCCAGCCGTCGCCGACCCAGCGCAACAGGTCGTCGACCACCCGGGCGGTGTCGCCGTGGTAGAGCGGCACCGGCTGGGCGGCCAGGGCGATCGCGTCACCGGCGTCCGGCGTCACGGTGGTCCGCGGGGCCGCGTCCAGCCACGGCTCGTCCGGCTTGGCCTGCTCCGCCTCCACCAGCCCGAACGGCGACACCGACCACCACGGCTGGCGCAGCGTGGCGGCGACGGCGCGGACCTCGGCCAGGGTCTTGAACGCCGCGGCGCCGACGTCGATCGGCGCCTTGCCGCCCAGGCCCACCGCCCCGTCGGCGTCCGGCTGGGCGGTGGCCGCCGACGCCCAGCTGGCCTGCAGGAACTCCTCGGAGGTACGCAGCAGGTCGTGCGCCCGGGTGCGGATCCGCTCCGGGTCGCAGAGCAGCACATGGGTGTCGGCCGGCATGCAGTGCAGCAGCAGCTCCATGCTGTCCGTGCCGGCGGTCCCGTCGAGCAGGGCCGGGGCCAGCGACTCCATGCCCTCGACCGGGATGCCCTCGGCCAGCTTGTCGAGGATCTCGGCGAGCTGCGGGTGGGCCCGCGACAGCTCGGCGGCCCGGCGCCGCACCTCGGGGGTGAGCAGCAGCTCCCGGCAGGGCGGCGCCCAGAGCCGGTCGACGGCGTCGATGGTGCGCTGGTCGGCGACGGCGAAGGTGCGGATCTCCTCGATCTCGTCGCCCCAGAACTCCACCCGCGACGGGTGCTCGTCGGTGGGCGGGAAGACGTCCAGGATCCCGCCGCGCACCGCGAACTCGCCGCGCTTGGTGACCAGGTCGACGCGGGCGTACGCCAGGTCGGTCAGCCGTCGGGCGACGTCCTCCAACTCGACCTCGGCGCCGGTGCGCAGCTCCACCGGCTCCAGGTCGCCGAGCCCTTTGAGCTGCGGTTGCAACACGGACCGGACCGGCGCGACCACCACGGTCAGCGGGTCGCCATCGGGGTGCGCCAGTCGGCGCAGGACAGCCAGCCGGCGCCCCACGGTGTCCGAGCGGGGTGAGAGCCGCTCGTGCGGCAGCGTCTCCCACGCCGGGTAGACCGCGACCTGCCCCGGCGGGAGCAGGCAACCCAGCGCGCCGGCGAGGTCGTCGGCCTCCCGGGAGGTGGCGGTGACCGCCAGCACCGGTCGGCCGGCGCCGCCGCCGTCGGGCGGGGCGGCGACCGCGGCGACCACGAACGGGCGCAGGGCCGCCGGTGCGGTCAGGTCGAGTCCGTCGGCCTCAAGGCCGCCCGCGCGGGCCAGGTTGCGTGCGCGGGTCAGGCCGGGGTCGCCGAGAGCGGCGGGAAGCAGGCCCGCGAGCTGCATGACAGTCACTTTCCGTGGTTATCGAAGCCGGGACACGCCAGGAGCCCCACGCCGGTGCGACGGGGGGGTGCGTACCAGCGTAGTCCGGACCCCGGACACCACGGTGCCGGTCCCGCCCCACGCACGCGCACCCACCAGCCGTTCGGCTGGTGGGTGCGGGTGGCGGACCGGTGACGCCTAGGCCACGAAGCGGGTCCGGCGCCGGCGGGCGAGGGCGAAGGCGAGGCCGGTGCCGCCGACCACCAGCAGGGCGCCGGCGCCGGCCAGCAGGCCGGTCGCCGGCCCGGTGACGGGCAGCCCACCGCCCTGGCCAGCGCCCGGGGTACCGCCCTGGCCAGCGCCCGGGCCAGCGGCGGTCGTCGGGTTTATCACGATCTTGGCAGTGTCGTTGGACCGGTTCAGGTCCTCGTCGAAGCCCTCGCACTGGCACGGCACGTTGACCATCACCGCGCCGGTGGCGTTGGCGGTCACCTTGTCGACGCGCAGCCGGAAGTCAACGGTCTCGGACTCCCCCACCTTCGCGAACGAGTCGGAGTAGCACAGGTAGGCCGAGGCCCCCGGCTGGTCCTCCCGATCCACGTCAACCTCCCCGTCCTTCATCGCGTAACAGCCCGCCGGAATTTCGACCGCCGTCGTACCAGCCGGGATGTCGACCTTCACGCGGGTGATGGGCCCGCCGCTGCGCGAGGCGTCGATGCTCGCCGGACCGTTGTTGACGAAACCCACCGTCGCGGTGACGACATCGCCCACCTTTGCCGTGGCGGTGTCGCCGATGGCGGCCAGGTCGGCACCCTGCCGCCCGGCGACGGTCACCTCCAGGCCGGACGAGTCGTTGTCCTCGTTGATGTCGGTCTGCGGTACGGCAGCGGCCCGGGCCGCGCCGGAACGGGTGAGCGTCAACGTGTCGCCGGCGCCGGGCGCACCGATCGGCAGACCCATCCGGCCCAGGTAGGCCCGGTAGTCCTTGAAGTCCGCCGGGGTCATCCAGATGATCTCGGCGTACGCGCCGCCGGGGGCATAGGTGTCCTTGCCCAGGCGGTGGGCCACCGGGGCGGTGTAGCTGGCGCCGGCGGCGAGGGTCGACGCGAAGCTGCAGCTGATCAGCCGATCCTGGTGGTAGAGGCAGTTGCTGTGCCGTTTGCCGGCGCGGATGGCGTGGTCCGCGATGAACACCGCCACCGCCCCGTCGGCCACGGTGGAACCGGCGTTGCGCACCTCCAGCGGGGAGGTGAAAGCACCACCGGGCGCGGCACTGGCCTTGCGCTCGGGGCCGGCTGACAGGTCAACCCCCGCACCGACGCGAACCTCGGAGGTGTACGACGCGCTCTGGTACCCGCTCGCGCTGAAGGTCGTCCTGAGCTGGCCGACGCCGCTGGCTCCCCGGACCGCCGTCAGCGGCACATTGATGCGGCCCCGGTACCCGTCCTCGTCGACCCCGACGAGGTGCTCGGTGCAGACCAGCCGGACCGCCTCGGCTGCGCACCTGTCCGTATTCACGGCGCCCTTGTCGAAGGTGACGCCGTTGCCCAGGCCGGTCAGCTCGAAGGTGAAGGTCGCCTTGTCGAGCAGGAGCGACTCCGTAGCGAAGAGCACCGGCTGAACGACCCGGGCCGGTCCGCCGGCGGCCACGGTGGCGTCGGTCTGGAAGACGGCGAGTCGGGCGGTCGGCGCCTGGGCCAGAACCGGCGCGGCGGCGACCGCCAGCAGCGCCCCGGCGACACCGAGAGCGGCCAGGCAGGACCTGATGGGTCGATCAAACATCGAGAGAACGTCCTTCCGGTGGGGCAGAGCCGCTGAAGGATAGGCGCCCGATCGACCGCCGCGCTGACCCGGACCCAGAGGCGAAGATCACTTCCCGGGGTCGGCGGCGACGCCCATCTGTCGCACAAATCGTCCGACAGCGGGCGGAGGCCGTCGAGCAAGGTGTCCGGCACGGGACAAAACCGAACCACCCGCGTCCCTGCCCGGAAACTGGGAGGAATCTGTGCGAGTCCTGCTCCTCGTCTCGGCGTTCAACGGCCTGACGCAGCGCGTCTGGTGCGCCCTGCGCGAGGCCGGCCACGATGTCGGCGTGCTGCTGGCGACCGACGAACGGGGCATCGTCGACGGCGTGCGGGCCGCCCGCCCCGAGCTCATCCTGTGCCCGTACCTGAACCAGCGGGTCCCCGCGCAGGTGTGGCAGCACTGGCGAACCGTGATCATCCATCCCGGGCCGGTCGGCGACCGTGGCCCCTCCTCGCTGGACTGGGCGATCACCGAGGCCGCGCCGGTCTGGGGGGTCACCGCGTTCCAGGCCGTCGAGGAGCTGGACGCCGGCCCGATCTGGGCCACCCGGTTGTTCCCGCTGCCCACCGCCGCCCCCCGCAAGTCCTCGCTCTACAACGGGCCGGTCGCCGACGCCGCGATGGAATGCGTCCACGAGGTCATGGCCAAGGCCGCCAACCCCAGCTTCGTGCCCACCCCGGCCGAGCAGTTGCGCGCCGACGTTCCCGGGGTCGGCCCCCGGCCGGCCATGCGCCAGGCGGACCGGACGTTCGAATGGGCGCAGAGCACCGAGACGATCGTGCGTCGGATCCGGGCCGCCGACGGCGCCCCGGGGGTCCGCACCGAACTGGCCGGCCTGCCGGTCTTCGCGTACGACGTGCACCCGGGCGCGACCCGCGGCGCCCCACCCGGCGCGGTCGTCAACCGCCGCCAGGGTGCCGTCCTGGTCGGCACCGGCGACGGCAGCGTCTGGCTGGGCCACCTGCGGGCCGCCGAAACCATCCCGGAGGCGACCGGCGGGCTGCCGCCGATCAAGCTGCCCGCCACCACCCTGCTCGGCCGGCGGTTACGCGGCGTCCCGCACTCCCCCGTCCCGCCGGGCACCGAGCCGGAGGCGCCGGCCTACCGGCAGCTGCGCTACCGGCGTACCGGTCAGGTGGGGTGGCTCAGCTTCGACTTCTACAACGGGGGGATGTCCACCGGGCAGTGCCGCCGGCTGCTCGCCGCGCTGCGGCACGCCATCGCCCAGGACACCGGGGTGCTGGTGCTGCGCGGCGGCAGCGACGCGTTCAGCAACGGCATCCAACTCAATCTGATCGAGGCCGCGGCCGACCCGGCCGGTACGACCTGGGCCAACGTCAAGGCGATCAACGCGGTCTGCCGGGAGATCATCGGCTGCACCCGGCAGGTCGTCATCGCCGCCTACAGCGGCAACGCCGGAGCCGGCGGCGTGATGCTCGGGCTGGGCGCCGACGTGCTCGCCGGCCGCGAGGGGATCGTGCTGAACCCGTACTACGACATCGGGCTGTTCGGCTCGGAACTGCACACGTACACGCTGCCCCGGCGGGTCGGACCGGACGCCGCCGACCGGCTGCTGGCCGATCGCACCCCGATCAGCACCACCCGGGCCGCGCACCTGGGCCTGCTCGACGAGGTCGGACCCCGGCATCCCGACGCGTTCGCCGGCTGGCTGGCCGAGCTGGCCGGCCGGTACGCCGACCACCGCAGCGGGAACGCGCTGCGCTCGGTCAAGGCACGCCGGTTGGCCAGCGACCGGGTGCCGCTGGACGTGTACGAGGCCCGTGAACTGGCCGAGATGAGCCGGGACATCTTCGACGACCGGTCCGGGTTCGCCGCCGCCCGAGCGCGCTTCGTCGACCGGACGGTGGGCACGGCGGTCCAGGCCCGGCTCGGCTTCCCGCTGCGCGACGCGGTGCCGGTGCGGCACGTGGCGGCACCGCGTACCCCGCTGGTCGACTTGCCGCAGGTCGTCCGCCCGGCCGCCCCGGCACCGGCCTGAGACCTTTCTCCGAGGGGTCG
>DASVVF010000821.1:0-5345 GCA_036386695.1 Catenuloplanes sp.
GCGCCCGGACCTGACGTTCCGCGCCGGCAGCGTCACCAAGCCCATGGTCGCGACCGTCGTGTTGCAGTTGGTCGGCGAGGGCAAGCTGTCCCTGTCCGACACCGTCGCCAAGTGGCTGCCCGGGATCCTGCCCTACGGCGAGCAGGTGACGGTTCGGCATCTGCTGACCATGAGCAGCGGTATCCCGGACTACCTGCGCGGGCAGGTCATCATCGACGTGCACACCACCCCCACCGGCCGGTTCCGGCCCTGGTCGCCCCGTGAACTCGTGGCCTTGGTCGCCGCCCGTCAGCCCCACTTCACACCGGGCACCGAACTGGAGTACTCCAACACCAACTACGTGCTCGCCGGGCTGATCGTCGAAGCCGCGACCCGCTCCAGCCTCGGCCGTGAGTTGGCCCGGCGCGTGTTCCGCCCGCTCGGCCTGCGCGACACGTCCTTCCCGGTCGACAACCCCGCGATCGCCGGACGCAACGCCCGCGGCTACAGCCTGCCCGTCGACCCACGAACCGGCCCGGTCGAGACCGGCGACCCGCAGGACTTCACGGTGCTCAACCCCTCCTTCGCGTGGGCCGCCGGCAACGTGGTCTCCGACCTCGACGACCTGACCCGCTTCCTGAGCGCCCTGCTGCGCGGGCGGCTGCTGTCACCTGCGCTGCTGGCCGAGATGAAGACCCCACTGGACACCGGCGACCCCGAGGTCGGCTACGGGTTGGGCCTGCAGGTCATCAACACCCCGTGCGGGCCGGTGATCGGCCACGACGGCTCGATCTCCGGCTTCCACACGATGGTGCTCGCCACCGAGACCGGCCACCGGCAGTTCGCCCTCGTGGTCAACGAGTACTTCCTGACCCGCGCCGGTCGGCAGGCCTTCGACCAGGCGGTGATCACCCTGATGCGGCAACTCTTCCCCGGTCAGACCTGTGGCCAGGCGCTGTCCGCCCGCCCGGTCGTCGGCGCGATACAGAACGCTCCACGCTGGTGATGCCTGCGTACCCGGGGTGGGTGGTAACGCCCACCCCGGGTCCTGGTTCACCGCGCCGGCGTCGGCCCCGTGGTGATCGACGCCGCCGTGGTCGCCTGCCGGTCGGCCGCGGCGGCCGACCGGAACTCGGTCGCTGCCCGCAGGTACTCGGCACGTCGTCCGACCGACGCGGCAGCCCGCCTGGAAAGGTCCGCAGCTGTGCCTCGGGAGCCGGGCAGCTCCGGGGGCAGGCCACCCATGATCGTCAGGCCGGCAGCGGCGCGTCCGTCTGGCGGAGTCGCCAGACAAACGCGGCGAGCAGCAGGGACGCCACGATGTACGGCAGATGCGGCAGCAGGTCGGGCGACATCAGGAAGTCCACGGTGGACTGGTCTGCAGGAGCGGTCCACACGCTTGCCGGTGGTGCCGCGGACGCGCCCTGCTCCGACCGTACGTGCCACCCGAATAGCGAGGTCGACGCCCAGTTGCCGCCGGCATGTAGCCCGATAGGAAGCAACAAACTACCGGAGCGCAAGAGCGCGTAACCGAACACCAGCCCGCCAAGGGCAGGAAGCGCGATAACAAAGACCGCCCCCATGCCCCAGTACGGACGACCGACCAGGTGCCAAAGCCCGAACACCACACTGGAAACCACGAGCGCCAACCGGCTACCACCAATGCTGCGCAGCTGGCGGAACGCATAGCCGCGGAAGAGCACCTCCTCCAGCACAACCATGACCAACACGCCGGCCGCACCGGCCAGCACCGTCGTCAGCACCCGGTCGGGATTCAGCGTCCACGACCGCCCGGCCGCCGTGGCCTGCACCATGGCCAGAGCCGAGAACACCACGGCGCCGACGGCGAACCCGGCGCCTGCCTCGGCGATGCGGCGCCGCGTCACCGCGAGCCCGATGTCACGAAGCCCACGCCGTTCCAAACGCAGGCACAGCCAGGTCACCGCGACGATCAGCACGGCCACGGTGGCCGGCCACACCCACCGCCCTGAGATCTGGAGCATCGTGGCCAACAAGCCGACCAGCGCCCCGGACACGGCGAACGCGATCGCTGTCAGCACGAGAAAGCCGCAAAGTTTCCAAGCCGGGCGAACCCCCGACGCGGTACGCAGCAGTGTCATGCCGGCGATCGTACTGTGTTGTACGGCACCGGTCTGCGGCTCGCCGAGTGGGCCAGCGTGCCGGACGTCGAGTTGCCCGTCGGCGACCGCCGCCGGTACGCGGCGGCGTGGTTGGCGGCCGCGTGCAGCAATGGCCGCAGGCAGGGATGGCGGTACCGGGTGCCGCCGGCTATCACCGCGTACGCCGATCCGATGGACGTTCCCGCGCCGAGGTGGTGCGCCGCGCCCAGCGGACCTGGCGGTGGCGGGCCGGGGCGTGGTCTCGGATCTGATCCCGGGCAAGGCTCAGGTGGAGTGGCGGCCTTTCAGGCCAAGCTGGAATGTAAGTCCGCGGTAGGACGTGTTCGCCAAACTGTCCAGCTGAGACCGGCCTGACGGTCGGTCACCCTCGATACACCACCGGGCCCGGTGTCCTCCCCCGAAGGAGAACACCGGGCCGGGCCAGGAGTGAGGATCAGGGTTCGAGGATGAGGAGCCAGTCGTTCATGCTCTGGCCGTTGTTGCCAGGGGTGGTGAAGGTCCGCGAACCGGTGTTGGGGAAGGAGCCGATGGTGGTGTAGGACCCGTTGGCGGGGTTGAACCACTTCGCTGAGACCGGGTTGACGCTGAGCCGGGCCATGTTGACGGTCAGGGTGCGGGTGCCGGTGCCGGTGGACGGGACGTAGGCCATGACGAGGCGGCCGTCGCCGGTGCGGGCGGCGGTCACGTAGTCGTTGCCACCACCGCGGTTGGTGTTGTTGAACGTGCCGTAGCCGGCGGTCACGACGGTGTGGTCGAAGTCCGGGACCAGGTTGTACCAGGCCCGGCCCTGCATGACCCGGGCGGCGTGCCCGGCGCTGACAGCCATCCGGTCGTTGAGGTGGTCCTGCCACCGCTGCCCGCTGCGGCCGTACTTCGAGCCCGCCGGCCAGACGTCACGGTTGCCGTAGGCGAACCCGGAAGCGCCGCTGAGCACCGGCCAGTACTGCTCGGCCCGCACCTGCGACGCCGACGCGCCGTCGTTCTCGTAGCCGCTCTCCATCATCACGTACGGCATCGTCGGATCGCGCAGGTAGGCGTCCTTGGAGATCGCGTACACGTGCCGCGAGTTGTTCTTGCCCGGGTAGTACGTGTACACGGTGTTCAGGTTCATCCAGCCGGCGTTGCTGCTGTAGATGGCCCGGGCTTCGTGCCCCGGCGCGGTGTGCGCCGTGATCAACACATTGCCGTTCACGCTGCGGATGCCGTTGCCGATCGCGTTGATCCGGTCGCGGGTGGCCCCGTTCGGGTTCGCGTCACCGCCCAACTGGAAGAGCACGTTGTTGCGGGCGCCGGTGGCGTAGCGCCGGCCGATGAACTGCCCGAAGCCCGTGGCCGCGGCGATGCTGTTGCCGGCCAACTGCCCGTTGCCCCACGTCCCGTTGTTGTACCCGAGCCAGGTCAGGGACATGTTGACCAGCAGGCCGCGGGCGCGGGCCTTGTCCACGAACGCGTCCATGTGCGCCCACCACGCCTCGTTCGGGGTGGCGAGATTACCTGAGGTGGTGAACGGCAGCTGCCCGGCCCGGTTGCGGTCGTTCCAGAAGTGCGGCGCCATCACCATGACCGTGTTGAAGCCCTTGGCCGCGCGGTTGTCCAGGTAGAGGTCGAACTCCGCGGCGGTGGCCATCTCCGGCAGGAACCAGCCGGTGTCGGCGGCGAAGTAGAACGGCTGGTTGTTCGCACCGACCAGGTAGCGGTTGTTCGCGCTGGCCTTCAGCGGGAACGTCGCCGCTGCCGACGCCGTTCCAGGCGTCAGGACGGCGAAGGCGGCACCCGTCACGGCCATCGCCGCTGCGATCGTGGTCGCCAACCAGCGGCGAGGTGAACGTTTACCAAGACTCATGGAGTTCTCCCGGGGGTGGGCGGAGCGTACGGATGAGGGCGTCGCGCGATCGCCTGCGGGCGCGATGGCGAGGGGACGTCGGTACATTCCCCCATGATCGAACTTTGACACCCTGCGGCACTCGCTCGGCGGCGCGCGACCTGCAGCCGAACATATCTAAGCATGTCTGTATATACAACTCTCGAATATCCAATCGGGCACTTCGCGCTCCCGCCGCCCGCCCACGACCCTCGACGGAACGCCCGCGAACCCCGCGGCGGGTGCTGGCTGGGTCGAGGCGCGCGAGGCAGCGGACATGCCATCTGCACGACGCCCAACACGTCCCAGGGCGGATCGTCGCGTCGCCCCTGCGGCGTAGGGAAGATCGCGGCGTGCTCGGTGGCGGCTACGGAATGCGACGTTTCCTTGACACGCATATCGACGAAGGTTAACGTAAAGCCCGAATAGATGAACGGCTATGAATAGATATGCGGCCGGGTTGCCTGTTCGCCCAACAGAACCATGACTTGGCTGATGGTGCGCCCCATCTCCAGCGGCGAGCTGAGGGCCCTACGGGTCGCCGCCGCGTGCACGTCGATAGCTGATCGCCAACGTCGCCCCTGACCAGCACTCGCCTGACTCGACCCGCACAACCTTGCCCGCCCCCAGGTAGGAGGCTCACCCATGCCCGAGATCCAGCACACCGGTACCAGCAGACACGCCAGGCGCTGGCTCGCCGTGATCGTCGGCTCATCGCTGGTCGCCACGTCCCTGACCATCGCCACGGCGGCGTCGGCCGCGGAGTTCACGACGTTGACGGTCCGGCACAGTGGCAAGCTCGCCGAGGTGGCGGCCGGCTCCGGCGACGGCGCTCAACTCACCCAGAACGCCGCCACCGGTGCCACCAACCAGCAGTGGGAGGTACGTGACGCCGGCGGCGGCCACGTACAACTCGTCAACGGCGCGACCGGCAAATGCCTGGACGTGCTCGGGGCGTCGGTGGACAACGGGGCCGCCGCCGTGCAGTCGACCTGCGGCACCGCGACGAGTCAGCAGTGGCAGCTACGCGACGCCGGCGAAGGCTACGTCAACCTGGTAGCCCGGCACAGCGGCAAGTGCCTCGACGTGCTGAACCGGGCGCTGACCGACGGCGCCGCCCTGGCCCAGTGGACCTGTAGCACCCGCCCCAACCAGCAGTGGCAACGCGGCGTCGCCGGCGGGCCGGACCCGTCGGCGTCACCGACGGTGTCACCGTCGGAACCGCCGCCCTCGCCTCCGCCGCCGCCGGGTGGTAAGCCACGGGTGATCGCGATGACCGATGGTGAGGTCGATGACCGCAGCTCGATGGTGCGGTTCCTGACGTACGCCTCGGACGACGACGACGTCGGCATCGTGCAGACCAA
>DASVVF010000822.1:0-5913 GCA_036386695.1 Catenuloplanes sp.
GCACCGGCGACCTCGGTGAGCTCGACACCGACGGCTTCCTGCGGATCACCGGCCGCAAGAAGGAACTGATCGTCACGGCCGGCGGCAAGAACGTCGCCCCGGCCGGCCTGGAGGACCGGCTGCGGTCGAACCCGCTGATCAGCCAGGCCGTGGTGGTCGGCGACGGACGGCCGTTCATCGCCGCCCTGGTCACCATCGACCCGGAGGCCTGGCCGGCGTGGCTGGCCGCCAACGGCCACCCCGCCACGGCGACGGTCGCGGAGCTGCGCGACGATCCCGGCCTGCGCTCAGCGGTCCAGGTGGCGGTGGACGACGCGAACAGCCTCGTCTCCAAGGCCGAGGCGATCAAGGCGTTCCGCATCCTGCCGGAGGACTTCACCGAGGCCACCGGCGAGCTCACCCCGTCGCTGAAGGTGAAGCGCAACGTGGTGCACAAGACCCACGCCGACGATATCGCCGGAATCTACGGCGGATAGCGGCCGCCTCCCCGGCCACCACGATCAGCCACCGGCTCACCGCCGACACGCACGGCGGTCGGGGCGGCTACGATCCGTCAGGTGCCTCCCTCTCCCCCGGTCACGCTGCTGTCGCCACCGCTGGCGATCGTGGCGCGCCTGCTGCTGCTCGCCGTCGTCACGGTGCTCACCCTGATCGTGACCCGCGACGCCGCGCAGCTCTGGTGGATCGCGTTGCTGGCGGTGGCGGGACTGCCCGGGATCTTCACCCCGCACGACCGGCGGTTGTCCCCGCTGGGGCGGTTCACCGAGGTCGTCCTCGTCGGTCTGGGAGCCGGGACGGTCGCGACGGTCGCGGACGCGGCCGGCACCATCGACAACGGATTCGGCGCCCAGGCGCTGCTGCCCTACCTGACCGTGCCGCTGATCGCCGCAGCGCTGCGTCGCCGCTCGCGCGAAGGTGTCGCCCTGCTCGGCGTGGCGGCGGCCAGCCTGATCATCGGCGGGGCGCTGGGTGCCAGCCCGCGTCCGATCACCGAGCTCGGCTACCTGGCCGCCATCGGCCAGTGGCTGATCACCGGAGCGATCATCACCTTCGCCGTGGGCACCATGCGCCGGCTGCTGCAGCCGCGCGACACCAAACCGCAGCCGTACGCGGAGGCCACCCGGCTGCTGACCCAGCTGCGCAGCGTCGCCCGCCAGCTGCCCGGCGCCACCCTCGACCCGGGCGGGATCTCCGAGCACCTGCTCGAGGAGTTGCGCTCGGTGGCGCCGGCGGACCGCGCGGCGGTGCTGTCACCCAGCGGCGGCGGCCGGCTGGTGGTGCTGGCCCAGTCCGCGGTCGAACGGGTCGACTGGGAGACCACTCTCGACGCCGACTCGGCGATCGCCGACGCCTGGGCGAGCCAGCAGCCGCAGACCGCCAACCGGTCACAGGCCCGCTCGCACCGCGGCGGCGACGTGTCCGCCCTGGTGGTTCCGCTGGTCGCCGGGGTACGCACGGTGGCCCTGGTGGCCCTGGAAACCGACACGGCGGCCGCGTACCCGCCCGCGGTGGTGGCCCGGCTGACCGCGCTGACCGGCCCGTCGGCGTTACGCCTCGAGGCGGCGCTGCTCTTCGACGAGTCCGCTCGCTGGCGACCAACGAGGAACGTCAGCGGCTGGCCCGGGAGATCCACGATGGCGTGGCGCAGGAACTCGTGATGGTGGGCTACGGCATCGACAACGCGCTGGCCACCCTGCCGGACCAGGCCACCGAGACCGCCGACGAGCTACGGACGCTGCGCGGCGAGGTCACCCGGGTGATCACCGAACTGCGGCTGAGCCTGTTCGAGCTGCGCAGCGAAGTGGACCGCCACGGCGGCCTGGCCGCGGCGATCGCCGAGTACGCCCGCACCGTCGGGGCGTCGGCCGGCCTGCGGGTGCACTACACCCTGGACGAGTCGACCGCCCGCCTACCGGCCGCCACCGAGGCCGAGCTGCTGCGCATCGCCCAGGAGGCGATCACCAACGCCCGCAAGCACGCCGGGGCCACAAACCTGTGGGTATCCTGTGCCGTCGATCCGCCGTACGCTCAGATCGAGGTGTCGGACGACGGACAGGGCATCGCTGACCAGCGGCCGGACGGTCGCTACGGTCTAACGATCATGGCCGAGCGAGCGGAACGTATCCGAGGCCGGTTGGAGATCCAACCGCGACACCCCAGCGGGACAACCGTGGCGGTAGTACTCGGAACATCGCCCCGGCGCGATAGCGTGCGCGATAGCGTGTCAGCACCAGAAGGGGAGTAACCCGAGCATGTCGACGAGTCCGACACCGACGACGCGTACGAAGGTCCTGCTCGTCGATGATCACGACCTGATCCGCAAGGGACTGCGGCACGCTTTCGAGCGCGACCGGCAGTTCGAGGTCGTAGGTGAGGCCGCCACGGCGGCCGAGGCGGTCCGCCAAGCTGGCGCCCTCCAACCCGATGTGGTCATCATGGACCTTCGGCTGCCCGATGGCAGCGGCCTGGAGGCCACCCGCGCGCTGCGCAAGAACAGCGCCACGATGGGCATCGTGGTGCTGACCATGTACGCCGGGGACGACCAGCTCTTCGGGGCACTGGAAGCGGGCGCGAGCGCCTTCGTGCCCAAGACCGCGCCGGCCGACGAGGTCGTCGCGGCGGCCCGGCACGCCGCGTCGGCGCCCAGCGCCTTCACCGCGGCCGACCTGGCCGAGGCGATGAAGCGACGGCTGGCCCCGTCCGGGCCGCAGTTGTCGCCCCGCGAGGGCCAGGTGCTGCGGCTGCTCGCCGACGGGATGAGCGTGGCCGGCATCGCCAAACAGCTCTTCGTCAGCGAGTCCACCGCCAAGACGCACATCTCCAAGCTCTACGAGAAGCTCGGCGCCGCCAACCGGGCGCAGGCTCTGATGACCGCCCTGCGGCTGGGTCTACTGGAAGCGCCCGACGCCCCGAAGTTCTGAGGCGGCGCGGCCATCGTCCGCGCGGGCGCCTACCCGGACCCGCGCGGACGTGCCGCGCCGACGCACGCCCCGCTCCGACCCACGCCCCGCTCCGACGTGCCGGCCCACCCGCCACCTGCCGTGCCGGCCCCACTCCACCTGCCGTGCCGGCCGCGCCCGAACCCTGGCGCGTCGTTCCGCTGGGCCGACCCGAGCGGCCGCCCGGTGGGCGGATCAGACGGAGCCCGACGGCCGGCCGGTGAGCCGGCGCAGGGCCAGGTACGCGTCGCAGCCCAGACACAGACCGAACGCCGCGTTGAGGAACGCCGCGGCCAGCGCCGCACCCGCGACAACGCCGCCCGGGACCGACCAACCGGCCAGGTAGGCGCCCGCCATCAGCAACCCGAAGCCGAGCCCGATGAGCTGGGCGAACCGGACCGGGGCGGCCGGCTCCCGCTCGGCCGGCGGGGCCAGCCGTGGCGCCAGCAGCAACCGGTAGAGCAGGGCATACGGCCCGCGACGTGGATCGGCCGCGGTCAGCGCGAAGACGACGGCCTGACCCAGCGCCAGCCAGCCCGAGCCGGTCAGCAGCACCCCCACCAGCACCACCGACGTGATCGCCGCGCCGAACCGGGGTCCACGCGGATCGAGGCCCGCCACGGCGTTACCGCCCCTGCTCGGACAGCAGGTCGGCCAACACGGCGGCGACCTGCGCCTTGGCCGGCACCCCGGTCGCCCGCCGGACGACGCGCCCGGCCCGGTCGAGGACCAGCACCGTGGGCGTCCGCCAGATGCCCAGGGCCCGTACCGCGTCCAGGTGGCTCTCCGCGTCGACGTCGATGTACCGGACCCCGGGCAGCAGCGCCGCCACGTCGGCACAGATCCGCCGGGTGGCCCGACACGGCGCGCAGAACACCGTGGAGAACTGCAGCAGGGTGGCGTCGGCCGGTTCGACGCCCAACGCCGTGAGCAGCGCCGGGTCGACGCCGGCCGCGTCGGCGACCGCGGGCGACCCGTCCGTTGAGGGGATCGGCTCCGCCCCGACCGCCGGCGCGGCGGTCGCCACCTGAGCCGGCGCGGTGGCCTGAACCGGCACGGACCCGCCCTGAACCGGCACGGACCCGCCCTGAACCGGCGCGGACCCGCCCTGAACCGGCGCGGACCCGCCCTGAGCCGGCGCGGTCGGAGCGGAGCGCAGCCGGCCGTCCGTGCCCCGGCGCCACAGCCCGAAGGCCGTGGCGGCGCTGAGCGCGCCGACCGCGATCCAGAGCCCGGCCAGGTCCATGGCGCCAGCCTGGCACGGTCTCGTCCGAACCGCTGATATATCCCGGCGCTCGGACGGGGCCCGGCCGACCGGGTCGGGCGTACGCTGCCCGGTGGCGGCTGGGGGTCGACGCCGCAGCGCCGGACAGCCGCTTTCGGCGTACGGTACGAGACGGTACCGTCTGGCTACCACAGCACCGGGCCGCGACCAGGTTCCCCACCCCGAGGGGGATCATTCCCCACAAAGACCACGGATGCCGGCGAGGAGCGACGTATGCAGCGGCCGGACTGGGCGCCGGAGAACATCGACGTCGAGCGGCCCAGCGTCGCCCGTATGTACGACTACTACCTGGGCGGCTCGCACAACTTCGCGGTCGACCGCGCCGCCGCGCAGGCGATGATCGCCGCCGTCCCGGAAGCCCCGCTGATGGCCCAGGCCAACCGGGCCTTCCTGCGCCGCACCGTGCGCTACCTCGTCGGCGCCGGTATTCGCCAGTTCCTGGACATCGGGTCGGGTATCCCCACCGTCGGCAACGTGCACGAGATCGCCCAACAGGCGGCGCCGGGCTCCCGGGTGGTCTACATCGACGTCGACCCGGTGGCGGTCGCGCACAGCCGGGAGATCCTCGCCGGCAACACCGAGGCCGTGGCGATCCAGGAGGATCTGCGCCGCCCGGACGCGATCCTGACCCATCCCGAGGTCCGCAAACTGATCGATTTCACCGAGCCGATCGCGGTCCTGCTCGTGGCGGTGACCCACTTCATCCCGGACGCCGACGACCCCGCGGGCATCATCGGGCGGATCCGCGACGTGTTGGTACCGGGCAGCTACCTGGTGCACTCCCAGGCCAGCGACGAGGGCCGCACCGACGACGAGCGGGTCGAGGCCACTGAGGTCTACCGGCACACCGACAATCCGATCAGCTACCGCCGGTGGGCGGAGCTGGCGCCGTTCTTCGCCGGCTTCGGCCTGGTCGAACCGGGACTGGTCTGGGTCCCGCTGTGGCGGCCGGACGAGGGGGACAGCACCGACGAGGCCGACCGGTGCGTGTTCGTGGGCGGGGTGGGCCGGCTTGGTGACTGAGCACCTCGGCGCGGCGGGCGACGGCCGGACGAACGGGGCGCTGCCCGGCGGGTACGAGCCGGGCATCGCCGCCTTCGCGCGGGCCTGGGCCAAGGCGGTCACCGGCACCAGCTACCTGCCCATGACCCAGCCCGAGCTGGAGGCGTTCCTGTCCCGGCTGACCACCGACCTGGTCGGGGCGCTGTTCGCGGAGCCGTTCAGTCTGCGCCGGGGCCACCAGGTCGGCGCCGATCTGGTCGCCTCGCACGTCGCCTCCGCCGAGGGCCTGGGGCGCACCATCGAGGTGATCGACCTGCGGTTGCTGCGCGACCTCGGACTGGCCGCGGAGGAGTTCCAGGACCGGATGGCCCGACTGCTCGGCACGGTCGCCACCGGGTACGCCCGGGCCCTGCGCGACCGCACCCTCGACGAGCAGGAGTCGGTGCGCCGGGCGGCGATGATGGCGCGCCAGCACGCGGAGGTGGCGCTGCGCGACAGCGAGGCCCGGTTCCGCCACCAGGCCCGGCACGACCCGCTGACCGGACTACCGAACCGCACGTTGTTCCTGGAACGGCTGCGTAGCGTCTTCACCGACGCGGCGTCCGGTCGGCGCCGGCTCGGCGTCTGCTTCATCGACCTCGACGGCTTCAAGATGATCAACGATACCCTCGGTCACCACCTGGGTGA
>DASVVF010000823.1:0-5335 GCA_036386695.1 Catenuloplanes sp.
CGCACCGGCTATCGCCGGCATCGTGCTGCAGGCCGCGCTGACGGCGTTGAGCATGCCCCACCCGGACAGCCGGTGGTTCCACCTGCACCTGGCGGTGCGGTTGCTGCCGGCGGTACTGGTGGTCGGCGCGACCCGCCTGCAGGAGCTGCAGCTGCGGGTGCCCGGGCGGTCGCCCCGGCGCCCACCCGGGCGGCGGTTCAGCGTCCTGCCCTACATCATGATCGCCAGCACGTACCTCATGCTGATCTTCGTCCTGCCGCCCGACCTCGACGCCCGGGCCGTCGGGGTGCTGGTCGGGGTGGTCCTGACCAGCGCCCTGGTGGTCGCCCGGCAGCTGGTCGCCTTCAATGACAACGCGAACCTGCTGGCCCAGCTGGACACCAGCATGCGCGAACTGGCCGACCACGAGCGGCGGTTCCGGGCGCTGGTGCAGTACTCCTCGGACATCACCACGATGTTGTCGCCGGACGGCACCCTCACCTACGTCAGCCCGTCGGTGGAACGGGTCCTCGGGCACCCGCAGCGGGAGATCCTCGGCCGGTCGCTGGTCGACGTGCTGCACCCCGAGGATCTGAAGGAGCTGTGGGAGGTGTGGCAGCACCTGATCAGGACGCAGAACGCCACGGTCACCCACCAGGCCCGGTACCGGCACGCGGACGGGTCGTGGCGCTGGCTGGAGGTGATCGCCCGGAACCTGACGCACGACCCCAGCGTGGGCGGGATCGTCTGCAACTCCCGCGAGGTGACCGAGACCCGCGAGCTGCACGATCAACTGCTGCACCAGGCGTACCACGACGGGCTGACCGGGCTGGCCAACCGGGCGCTGTTCCGGGAGCGGTTGGCGGCCGCGGTGGCCACCGGACGGCCAACCGCGATCCTCATGATCGACCTGGACGGCTTCAAGGGGATCAACGACACCCGCGGGCACCACGTCGGCGACGCCGTTCTGCTCGCCGTGGCCGGTCGGCTGCAGGCGTGCATCCGGGCCGCTGACACCGCTGCCCGCCTCGGCGGCGACGAACTCGCCGCGCTGCTGCCCGACACCGACGCGGACACGGCGGCCCGGATCGCCGGTCGGTTCCTGGAATCCCTGGGCGAACCGGTGCGCACCGACGACGGCGACCTGCTGCGGGTACGGGCCAGCGTCGGCATCGCCGCCGGCGGGTGCGACGACGCCGACACCCTGCTGCGGCAGGCCGACGCCGCGATGTACACCGCCAAGCGGCGGGGCAGGGCGGACGGTGTCCCGGCACCCCGTTCGCCGGCCGGGGGCCATGCCGCGCCGGCCGGGGGCCATGCCGCGCCGGCCCAGCTGGCCGACTCCGGAGCCGGTGGCGACGAGTGACCGCGACGCGGCCGTCGCCTCAGTCCTCGGTGTACTCCTGTAGGCCGTCGGACCGCAGCGCGTTCGGATCGGCGTTCCACTTCTGCAGCACGGAATCGGTGCACCGGGTCACCAGCAGCTTCATCACCTGATGCCCGACGTGCGACTGGTCGTTCGGATCCGGGCTGTCCTGGTCGGCCGCCGCCAGGCAGTTACCCGAGAAGTCCCGGATCTGGTAGCTGTCCTGGTAGCGGTCGGTCAGCCCGACCACCTTCCATTTCATGTCGTCCGGCACCGTGGCCGGGCACGGCTGAGCGTTGACGTACTGCCCGGGCAGGGTCGAGCGCGGGCTCTGCAGGCACCAGTCCCCCGGGGGTTGGTAGTGGGCGAGCGTCGCCGGTGGCACCGTGTACAGGCGGACCCAGCCGCCGTCCACCGCCGCCGCCGTCCACCGTTGGTTCCAGTCGACGTCGGCCGGGTCGGGCGCCTGCTTGCACGGCCAGGCCTGGACATAGGGCTGCTTACCGCCCGTGACGTCGTCGACTCTCCACGGTGTGTCGACGCACCGGCCGAACTGGCCGAAGTTGACCAGCTGTCGGGAGGTCGGCCCGGCCGCGCCGGCTCCCACCGCGGACTCGGGCAGGAAGTTCTCCCGGTTGTTGTACGGGCCGCTGCGACAGGTCCGCGGGGTGGCGGCCACGTCCCCGAGCACGAGGGGGAAGCCGGTCGTGCCGGGCACCTCGGCGTTCCAGCAGAACCCGTTCCCGGACTTGCCCTTGACCCCCTCGAAGTTGACGTTGACGTTGAAGATCCACCGTTGGTGGTCCGCCGGCGGCGAGAGGCACCGTTGCAGGGTCACCTCGGCGCCCACCACCGGGGCCGCGCCCCCGTCGACGCAGAGTCCTTCCGGGTACCCGTCCGCCTGTTTCAGCTTGACCGTCAGGCCGGTCGTGTAGACGAACGTCTGCTGGGGCGCGCCGGGCTGGCAGTCCACCAGTTTGATCACCGTGCCGGCGGTCAGGAAACCGCCGTCCAGGCAACGGTCGATGTCCGTCGCCTGCTCCCGGAAGACGTGGATCAGCCCGCCGGGGATGTTCTCGTTGGTGGTCTGGAAGGTGTACCTGGCCTCCAGGGTGCGCGGTGTCGTCTGAGCCGGGGCGGATCCCCGCGAGCGCACCCGCGCGTACGCCGGCACGGTGGTCAGTGGGCAGGCCATGGGGGTGTCACCGGCGGTGTAGTACGTGACCCAGGCCTGGTAGCTGCCGGTGTCCGCGGTGGCGCCGGAGACGGCGACTCCGCCACCCGCCGGGCACGGCAGCGTGCCGACGTTGCCGAAGCCACCGATGCGGGCGACGGCACGGATGTGGCCCAGCACGACGTCCAGCCCGGCCAGCGCGGCATGTTCGGCCTGGGTGCGTGAGGTGGCCTGCCGGGTGGTGCGCACGTGGGTCATCGCCAGCGAGGCCAGCAACGCGCTGAGCGTGATGCCGACCAGCGTCAGCAGCATGGCCATCGGCATCGAACCGGTGTCCTCACCCGGTCGGCGCGTTGTCACGTCCGCTCCTGGGCGCAGACGGCCACGTCACCGGTGTCGGGGACGAAGTTCAGCAGCGTGAAGAGCGCCTCGCTCTCCCGGCGGGCGGCGGCCTGCCCCGGGCCGGCCTTGACCGTGGTGCTCAGCCGCACCCGCAGCTGGCCGGGCGCCGGCTGGCTGAACGGGCTCGGTCCGGTGGGATCCACCATGGACGCCAGCGTGGTGAAAGCGGTCGGCTGCGCGCCGTGCACCCAGCTGCGGGTTTCCAGCCGGCCGGCCGGGGCCGACGGCCCACCCCGCGGTTGCGGAACCCGCAGCTGCCAGCAGCGCCGGGGACCGCCGATCGGGTCGGTCAGGTATTCCACGTACCAGTAGCCGCCCGTCACCCCGTCGCGGGACAGCTGCCGCGCGTAGCGGACCTGGCGGTCGAGGCGGCCGAAGGCGACGGTCAACTGGGACTGGGCGGTCGAGATCGCCTCGGTGTACTGGGCCGAGCGGTACATCCGCACCACGCTGGTGGTGAACATCGCCATGATGATGGCCATGACCGACGTCGCCACCAGTATCTCCAGCAGCGTGGTGCCGGTCTCGTCCCGCCCAATGGGCGACCGTCGTAGCCGGCGGACGGCGATCACGCCGTGGTCCTGACATGGAAGAGGGGTTCCAGCTCGGCCCGGCTGATCAGGGTGGCCGTCCGGTACGAGCACGGGTCCGGGGCGCACCTGCGGTCGGGCCACCGCACCTGGACCGTGACCTCGACGAAATCGGCCCAGCCGCCGCCGGCGGGCCTGGTGCTGCTGTAGGTGCAGGTGCCGCTGCGCGGGCTGGTCGGCTGCCAGCACCGACGAACCTCCCACGACCGCGCGTAGCCGATGCCGTTGCGCTGCTCGGTGTCCGTCCCACCGACCAGCTCCGTCGCCTGGTCGGCCGCGCGCACCTGCTCCATCCGGTCACTGGCGAGTTGCGCCGCGATCTGCAGGCCGCTCTGCTGGCTGACCGTCGACATCGTCGCGATGAAGAAGGTGCTCAGGGCGCCCATCACGATGCCGATCACGGCGAGCGCCACCACCATCTCCAGCAGGCTGAAACCGTCATCGGCCACCGCGGGGGCGGTCGGCCGCGGTCGTCCGGCGCCGTGTCGTCGGCCGGGGGCCATGGGGTCCTCCAGATCGTGCTCGACGGTGGGCATGCTGGCGCACCAGGACCATCGGCATGGTGCGACGCCGATGTAGCCGTACCGGCAGAAAGTTTCCGCCGGCCACGGTGCCGCTGACCTCCGTGCAGGGCAGCCCGCCACGACGACCAGCATGGCGAGCGGGAGGGATCCGGTTTCCCGGTCCGGTTGTCGTGGCCCGGTGGAGTCAATGCTCGCTGATGTCCTTCAGTGGCTGTGGTGGCTTGGTGTACCAGGGGGCGTTCCACTTCTGCAGGGCGGAGCCGTCGCACGGGGCCACCAGGACGTGGGCCGACTCGTCGGTATCCCGGTCGGTCTCCGGCGTCAGGCAGCGACCGTTGATGTCGACGATGGTGAAGGACTCGGCGTAGCCGCCGTTCTCGCCGTGGAACTGCCACCGGCTGCCGGTGGCGTTCGCGTCGCACGGGGTGAGGTGGGGGTAGCGATGCGCGCCCAGCGGGGTGGTCAGGCAGTGCGGGGCGAAGTTGTCCGGGTCGTCGCGCGGGCCGTCCCCCACGGCGGTGACGGTCAGCCTGCCCGACGCCGCGTCCGGCCCGTCCGGGAGCGCCGGCGGGTTCCATTTCTGGTTCCAGGACACTTCCGTCGTCGGGCCGGCCTGGGTGCACTGGTACGTCTGCACGATCGGCTGGCTGGTGCTACCGAGGTTGAGCCGCTTCAGGATCAGGTCCAGGCACCAGCCGAACTGGGCGAAGTTCACCATCTGCCCGGTGGTCGGGCCGGCCGCCCCGGCGCCGACCGAGGGCTCCGGCCACCATTTGGGCATCCGGGCGCAGTCGTCGTCGAGCACGATCGGGTAGGTCGGGCCCGCGCCCACCCCGAGGCAGAGATCGTTCGTGCCGACGAAGTGGTTGTAGGTGCCGAAGGCCCACTGTTGGGTGACGGCGCCGGCGGCGCAGGGTTGCAGCGAGACCCGGTGACCCAGCACCCCGTCGCCGGTCACGCACAGTCCCGACGGTAGTGCGCCGCTCTTCGACGAGGGCAGGGAGAGGCTGAGGTCGGTGTTGTAGGCGAAGGTCTGCGGCCGGGATTCGGCACAGGGCGCCGCCACCAGCAGGCGACTCGGTACGGGCAGGTTCCCGGCGTCCAGGCAGGGGCCCTGTTTCCCGCCGGCGTGGATGAGCCCGCCGGCGACGTTCGTGTTCTTGACGCGGAAGGTGTAGGTGCCCCGCAGGAGGCGCGGGTTCCCGTCCGAATCCGTGCCGGTCGAGCGCAGCAGCGCGAACGCCGGTGTGCTGGTGGTCCCGCCGCCGGCCGCGCAACCGATGCTTCCCGGCGGAGCCGG
>DASVVF010000824.1:0-2259 GCA_036386695.1 Catenuloplanes sp.
ATCCGAGGCAGCTCCTCGGCTCGGCTCTCACTGGAATCCATCGCGATGGCAGCTCCCGGCACTCCCGGCGGAGGCTCGACAACGATCCAGTCATCGCCGTCCCACCGCGGCGGACGCCGGACATAGCCCAGGGCCCGGATCCAGAAAGCGCCCGCCCGGTCCGGGTCGTCCACACCGAGGGAAATTTGCGCGATCACGGCCATCGACTGATCGTACCGAGTACCGCACCCGCTCAGGGCCCCGCGACCGCCGCGGGACCGTGACCACCGGGGGGACGGTGGCCACGGGGGGACGGTGACCACCGGGGTCCAGCGCGGCGACGGGGCCAGGGCGCGACGGTCGGCGAAGGAGCAACGCCAGCTCCACCAGCCACTGTGGACTTCCCGCCCGGGCCGTCGGTGGGGTCTCAGTGCAGTGCGGTACGCAGCACGGCGATCGCCTGGTTGATGGCGGCTTCGGCGGCCCGGGTGGCGCGGAGCGCGTTGAGCATCACGAAGTCGTGGATGATGCCCGGGTAGCGGGTGGCGACGACCGGGACGCCGGCCTGGCGGAGCTTGTCGGCGTAGGCCTCGCCCTCGTCGCGCAGCACGTCCGCCTCGGCCGTGATGATCAGCGCGGGGGGTAGCCCGGCGAGCTGATCGACGGTGGCCCGCAGGGGCGAGGCGGTGATCTGCGCCCGGTCGGCCGCGTTGGTGGTGTACTGGTCCCAGAACCACCGCATGCCGTCGCGGCGCAGGAAGTAGCCGGTGGCGAACTGGTGGTAGGAACCGGTGTCGAAGGTGGCGTCGGTGACCGGGTAGAACAGCACCTGCTGGAGCAGGGGTACGTCGCCGCGGTCCTTCGCCATCAGGGTCAGGGCGATGCTCATGTTGCCGCCGACCGAGTCACCGGCCACCGCGATGCGGCTGCTGTCCAGGTTCCGGCTCGCCCCATCGGTCACCACCCAGCGGGCCACGGCGTAGTTCTGCTCGATCGCGACCGGGTAGCGCACTTCCGGAGACAGGTCGTACTCGGGGAAGACCACCGCGGCGCCCACGCCGACGGCCAACTCCCGGATCAGCCGGTCGTGGGTGTGCGCGTTGCCGAACACCCAGCCGGCCCCGTGGATGTAGATGATGACCGGCAGTCGGCCGACGGCCCCGGCGGGCCTGATCAGCCGGGCCCGGACCGGGCCGGTCGGCCCATCCTCGACGGTGATCCACTCCTCATCCACCGCCGGCTTGCCGACTTCGCCGGACTGCACCTCGTCGACCAGCTTGCGGCCCTCGTCCGGGGGCAGGTCGAACAGAAACGGCGGGTTCCCCGTGGCCGCGGCGAACTGCGCGGCGGCGGGCTCCAGGACGACCTGGGACTGAACGGTGTGGTCGGGCACGACTGCCTCCTTGATCCGGCGGCCCCTCGTGGGCCCCGCAATGAACCTAGCCCACGATTAACTTGGGCACAAGCTAATCGGCTACGGGGAGATATGCTGCACTCCTCGACCGTGAACCCCCCGAACGGAGCCCCCCGCCATGACCGACGGTGAGACAGTCGCCCCCGCTCCCGCCGCGGAGCCGCCGGCGGGCTTCGACGATCTGACGTGCTTCGCGTTGTACGCCGCGTCGCGCGCGGTGACCGGGGTGTACCGACCGCTGCTGGAACGCATCGGGCTGACCTACCCGCAGTACCTGGTGATGCTGTGGCTGTGGCGCAACGGCGACAGCGGCGTCAAGGACATCGGCAACGCCCTGCAACTCGACTACGGCACCCTGACCCCGCTGCTCAAGCGGCTGGAGGCCCTCGGGTACGTACGCCGGCAGCGTCGCCTCGACGACGAACGCGCCGTCCAGGTGACCCTGACCGGGGCCGGTGCGGACCTGCGCGCGCAGGCGACCGATGTCCCCGACGAGATCACCCGGGCCCTCGGCATCACCGCCGCACAGGCCACCGCCCTGCGGGAACTGCTGCGTACCGTCTGCGCCAACACCGCCGACCACGCCCCGCCCCGGCGCTGAGCGGGCCGCCCGCCAACTGCGCTGGGCGCACGAACCGCAGTGCCGCCGAGCCAGGGATCGGCGGTCAGTGGGGTGGAGCGGGTGGCTCGTCACCGGAGACCAGGTCGCGTTGCGTGATGGCGACATCGTGCCAGGCGCCGTTCTTCCAGCCGATACGTCGGTGCACCCCGACCGGCTGGAAACCCATCGCCGCGTGCAGCCCCATGCTCGCGTCGTTGGGCAATGTCGTCTTTGCCACCGCTATGCGGTAGCCGCGTTCGACGAG
>DASVVF010000825.1:0-13500 GCA_036386695.1 Catenuloplanes sp.
GAGCTCCCGTTTGAAGGTGGTGACCGCCTCCCAGACCCGTTTGATCGCCTTCCCGATCTTGCCGATTTTCGCGAACTGGCCCCATGGGATGACGTTGAGCGCGGTGTTGATGCACCCCATGACGCTGCCCTTGGTGAAGCAGTCGACGAAGTCGTTGACGCCCAGAACCTCTTTGAGGACTTCCCCGCCGATGTCGATGACGACGTCCATCACCGTGCGCTTGCTGATCTCCTTCGCGCGCTCAACGTGCTCCGGCGGCGGTGCGGGGGGCCCGGCCCCGGTGCCGCCGGACCCGGTGCCGCCTGACTTCGGCTTGTCGGCGCCGGTGGGAACTCCGTTGTGGCAGACGGTCCCCGCCCTCTGGACGCAGTCGATGTGGGCCAACCCGTCGGGGTCGGCAAAGGTGATAGGTGAGTTGTTGGAGTAGGCGTACCCGTTCATCTGCTGTGGGTCCAGCGGGTCGATGATCGGGTCGACGGAGATGAACCGACCGTGCGGTGCGTCGTACTCCCGGGCACCGATGTGGGTCAGCCGCGTCGCGGCGTCGACGGTGCCGCCGACGAAGCCTTTCTCGTTCGGCCATGCCGGTTGCGGCCCGCGTGCTTCGCCGAACGGCGTCTGGTACCGGCGGGTGATCGTCTGGCGGAACTGTTCGATCGCGATCTGTCCAGTGCCTTGGTGGTCACCGGCCAACCAGGTGATGTCACCCTCACCCACTCGCGAGGCGATCGTCGCACCGTTGTGGGAGTAGTAGCGGGTACCGATCACGTTCTGCCCGGCGGTGTCGGCCTTCAGTTCCTGACTGGGTAGGTAGAGGGTGGTGCCCGTGGGGTCCCGGCGCAGCAGCCGGTTGCCGGCGGCGTCGTAGATGTAGGAGGTTTTCTTGTCTCCCTCGACCGTGTTGGTCAGGTGGCCTTCGGCGTCCCAGTCCAGTACCTGGGTCGATCCACCGGTCGTGCGGGTCTTGGTGTTGCCGGCGTCGTCGTACTCGAAGCGTTCCACGTTGTCGGCCGCGGCGCTTGTGGTGCCAGTTGCGCCTGCGGTGCCGGTGCTGGTGGTGGTCACCGACGCGAGGGCGTGGGGCCGGGGCTGTTTGGGCGCGGGGTAGGTGTACTTCTTGGTGAGGTCTGCGGTTTTGGTGTGGTTGGTCAGTTCGGTGCGGTTGCCGGTGACGTCGTACTTGTAGGACTGCCAGTACGGCGCTGCTCCGCCGAGTGCGTCGGCCGACCGCTGCTTCTCGTCGCAGGCTCCGCTGGTGGGCGTCCAGGCTTCCGTCAACCGGCGCAGGTGGTCGTAGGTAAAGCACTGCACGTCCGGGAGCCGACTGTTCGGAGTATCGGCGATCTTGGTGATGTTGCCAGCCGGGTCGTAGTCGTATTTGGTGTTGGCGACCTGCATCGGCGCGGTGCTGCGCGTGACGATGGTCTGCTCCAAGCGCCGGGTCGCGTCCTGGTAGTAGTAGTTCAACGAGACGGCACCGGAGCCGGCGGCCGGTCCCGCCCCGAGCAGGTAACGCTCCGGTTCCGAGAGCTTGGTGTAGGCGGTCTCGGAGACGTACTCCATCCGGCCGCTCAGCTTCGTGGGCAGGTTGAGTTCGTTGTAGCCGTAGGTCAGGATCTCGTCTGGTAGTTCCCCAGCGCTGCGCATTGAGAGGGTGCGGAGACTGCCGTCGTTGTAGTAGGTGACCGGGTAGGTGTAGGTGTTGGCGAGGCCCCCTTCGCTCAGCGGGATGCTGACGAACTGGCCCTTGGGCCGCCCGGTCTCCTTGTCATACTCGGTGACGCCGGTGGTGTATTCACTCTGGTTGGAGTAGCGGGTGGCAGACGTGGGCAGTCCTACCCCGCCGGGCAGGGTGTCGTAGACGGTTTTGGTGCGCAGAGCGCCGGTCGGCGTGCCGTCGCGCAGTTCCGTCTGCCGGCCCAGGTCGTCGTAGACGTAGGCCAGGGTGTTCTTCAGCGCGTCGGTGGAGGTCAGCAGCTGGCCGGCGTCGTTGTAGGACAACACGCTGGTGCCCTTGTCCGGGTCGTGCGACTCGATCAGGCGCCCGGCCAGGTCGTGCTTGTACCCCCAGGTGTTGCCGGCCGGGTCGATGACCTCGGCCAGGTTCCCCCGCCGGTCGTAGCGGTACTTGGTGATGTCCTTGTCACCGGTCGGCGTCGCGCCGTGGTACTGGTGCAGTTCGGTGGTGCGCCCCCGGCCGTCGCTGATCGTCGTGGTCGCGGTACCACCGGCCGGCGGCGTGGCGTGGACACGGTCACCGCCGTACTGAAGGGTGGTGCGCCACTTGTCGATCCCAGCCGACCGGAAGATCTGGGCGGTCGGCTGTGCGGCGCCGTCGTACTCTGTGATGGTCTGTCCCGGCACCTCGACGTCGGTGGTGACCTTGCGCAGTTCAACGCCGGGTCCCGCGTCCTTGTTGAAGTAGCCGGCGTTTGTCTTGATCGTCAGCCCGCGGGAGTCGAAGAACGTGTCGGTCAGGACCCTCCCGCCGCCGGGGGCGGGGATCTGCTTCTGCCGCGGGCGCAGCAGGCCGTCGAGAATTTCGAAGGTGGAGATGTAGCCGCCCTGGGCGTTCAACGCCCGGGTCTGGACCGCGACCGGCTTGTCAGCTAAGACTTGGTAGACGAACTCGGCGTTCGGGCTGGTGCCGGGCTTGCCGGCACGCCCGGGCAGCCATCCCTTGATCAGGCGGCCCAACGCGTCGTAGGCCATCTCGGTGCGGCGGTTGTTCGCGTCGACCTGCACCAGCGGCAGGCCTCGCGCGGTCTCCATCTGGGTGGTGGTGGTGTGATTCAGCGGGTTGGTGACCGTCACCGAGATGGTCCCGCTGCCCGGCGCCTGCGTGTAGGAGGTGTGGGTCTTCTTGCCGTTGGCGTCCCAGCTGTCCTGGACCCGCCCGAGGTCGTCGTGCACGACCCGGGACTTCGTCACGTAGCGCGGTTTGCCGCCCTGGTACTCGACAAGTTCGTCGACGCGGGTGGGGATGCCGCGCGTAGGGGTCGCACCGAGTTGGTCGCTGCCGTCGTAGTAGGTGTGCACATCGCTGGCGACGTCGTCCGGCCGTGAGGGCGTCGTCGCGCACCGCACGGTCACCGTCTCGCTGCGGTAGGGGACCTTCGCCATCCACCGGGCCGCTCCCGGGGTCGGGTAGTGCAGTCGGGTGCACCGGTCGTCCTCGGCGGTGTCCACGTCACCGACATCGTCGATCTGGGTGACCACACCGAACTTGTCGAAGGTCTTGTCGACCTGAACTTTGCGCCACCCGCCGGTGGACAGCGCGGTGAAGCTACGTACCGATCCGGTGTCGACGATCCGGGCCTCGGTCGGCCCCCAGGGATGCTTGGCCACCGCGGTGGGCTCGGACACCCACGGGTCGTTGACCGTACGCGACAGGACCGGCCCGCCGACGCCCTTGCGGGTGATCTGCTGGCGGACAAAGCCCTGCAACACCGGCTTGTCGACGATCTCAACGTTGTCGGCGTCGGTGACCTTGGCCGGGCGGGTACCGCCGTTGGCGGTCCGGTCACCGTCCATCCCGCGCATGTACAACGTCTCCGACGAGGTCTGCGGTCCGTCTTTGCCGGTGCCCACGACGGTTTCCACGACGTCGTAGCCGCGCCACTGCGACCACGTCCGGTGGTCCCGGTCGCTGATGCCGTCATAGTCGTCGTAGTGCCACGCCGGCGGGTTGGGGTAGCGGTACTCGGTCGTCGTGGTCGCGGCCTCAGCGACCCGGTCGAACGCGGTCACCGTCGTGACCACGTACTTACGGAACCAGTCGAGGACCACCTCCGGGTAGTGGTCGGGCTTCCAGTACGTCGGGTAGCAGCGACGGTTGTTGCTCTCCGGCTTCGGCACATCGGTCGGCGAACAGTCCGGCTCGGAATACGTGACGGTCAACCCGCCGCCGTACTCGTTGTAGACGGTCTTCATCCGCCACCAGACCATCGGCTCGGCGAAGGTCCCCACCCCGACGCGGTTGGTCAGCTCCTGGCCGTCGAACACCACCTCCGGCAGGGTCACCGGCGCCGGCCCGGACAAGCCGGTACGGGTGATACCGGCCAACCACATGCTCGGTTTCGTCTTGTCCCACCGCGCCGGGAACGTGTGCCGCAACGTCCACGAGTCCACCGGCCGGTAACCAGCTCCGTCACGCACCTCGGTGGTGATTTTCTTGAGCCGCTTGGTGGTCCAGAACGTCGCCGACGGATCCTCGTCGCACTTGGCCTTGTCACAGGCGAGGTCGAGAGGGGTGTCGAGAAGGGTCTCCGGGCGGGCGGGGTCGCACACCGCGCCGTCCGCGCAGCGGGTCGCCGTCTCGAAGCGCACCCGGGCCGGCGCGAGGGTGGTGTGTTCCTGTCCGGTGCGCTGGCCGTAGTCGACGTGGTCCAGCCAGCCGCCACGGGTGTAGGCCACCGTGGTCTCGCCGTTGTTACGGCCGTAGGAGTTGGTTTCCTTCTGGTAGTAGTACGTCACCGTGTTGCCGTGCACGTCGATGACGTGGTCAAGGTTCATCCGCCACGCCTGGTTACAGAACGACTCGGCGAAGGTCTTGCCGTGGCAGCGTTCCTTCGCGTGGTTGCCGGCCACCGGGACGGTCCACGCCGAGTTCGTGTCGCGCTTGGCATCGGTGGAGCGGTTCAGCCGATTCAGGCCGAAGTAGTACTGCGTGCCTTCCTGGGTCGTGACCCTCCAGTGCTCCCCACCGTCGGCCCCGTTGACCGCACCCGCCAACTGCTCGACCTTCGACCCGTCGTCGTCTTTCAGCCGCCAGATGCCCGACCTGTCGTCACGGACCACCTCGGAGGCCTTACCGTTCAGCGAGATGGTGGCGCTGCCAAACTCATCCTGCCAACACAGGTCACCGGTCTGGTTGCCGTCGCTGGAGCAGCCCTTGAACGTCCGCTCGACGAAACCGGGCCAGAAGTCGAAGCCCGTACCGATCCACGAGACCTGGTTGTTCGTCGCCGACGTGCGCCCATCCACATTCGACGACGAGTAACCCAGGCTGATCTGCGGGGACGCGCTACCCGGCGACGGCGGCACCGTGATCGGGTACGACCAGCTGAAATCACCCGTCGACCCACCGGCACCCCAGGTCGCCGACGGCGACAAAGGCGTCGCGGTGAAGTTCCCGCCAACACTGGACGGCTTGCTCGTGACACCGACGAGCTGCCCCGACCCGGCTGCCTGCACCGTCGGCGACGCGGCCCGCTGACCCGCGGCGGCGGCCACCGGCAGCTCCGCCGACAGCCGACCCTCGGCCCGGGCGTTGGTCGAACGTAACGCCGACCCCCGACACTCCGGCAGGTGCGGCGTCGACAACGCGCAGTCGGGCAGACTCACCAACGCCAACCGCGAATCCCAGCCGGCGCCGAACGCGTCCCGGAACCCGGAGTAGTCCAGCTCCACGGTGACCCGACCGGTCCCCTGCTGGCCATCGGCGCGGGCCAGACGCAGGACCGGCCCGTCGACGCCCACGCCCCGCGACGCCGCCCGGTCGAGGACCTCGACCCGGACCCGACGCGGCGCCTCCTTCACCGCCGCGGCCCGCTTCGGTGGCACGTCACTCGCGGCTGCGGCGGCCGACGGCGCAGCAGCGCCCACCCACACCGGCAACGACCCGGCCTTGGCCAGCGCCGGCTTCGCCGGCGCCACCCGCCGCGCCGAGTCAGCCCCGGCCTTCGACGCCGCCGCAGGCGGGGCCGCGGCCGGCAGGTCCACCTCCACAGTGCCCACCCGCGGCCACCCCACCTTGGGCGTAGCGCGCTCAGCGCGCTTGTCGACCTCCAGTTGCGGCTTCGGCTTGGCGACCACCGGACGCACCGGGACCGAACGCAACGGCTTCACCGCAGGAGCAGCGAACGGCGCGGCCTGCGCCGCACTCGGCGGCACGACCAGACCGGCGGACAGCAGCGCCGCCGCCAACCCAAAGGCCATCAGCCACCGGGATCGCCGTAACCCCCGCGTACCGGGATGCCCCGCACGCGCAACCTGCAATGACTCACCAAATTGGTCGCGCACGCGATCCTCCCCCGTGTCCCCATGGACGGCGCTCGAAGAATAGTGATCCGCCCAGGCGTGCGGCAACGCCGTACCTGAATCGTGATCCCGACTGTGTTGAAGGCTTGTGCCTGGATTGGCCGGCCGTTACCGTCCTGGTCGCCATCCACGGACCAGGACACGGGGGGACTCCGGATGTCACTGTGCATTCGCGCGCGCTTCGGCACGGACCATCGGCCACGGCACGCCGCGGCGGTCGCCGCGCTGACGTCCGTCGCCCTGGCCGCGACCGCGGCGCTCACCGGCCCGGCCACCGCAGCGCCGCCGACGCCGTCAACAACACGGACGACGCCGGCAACGCTGCCTAGCCAGTCCGTAGAGGACGATGCCGCGCTCAAGGCGGCACAGGCCAGCGGACAGCCGGTCGAGATCCTCTCCCGCCGCACCAATGACTCGGAGGTCTACCGGGAACCGTCCGGCCTGTTCTCACTGGTCCAGCACACCGCACCGGTCCGGGTCCGCGACGGGCAGCGGTGGGTGGACGTCGACCTGAAGCTGAAAAGGCATCCCGACGGAACCGTGCGACCCGCCGCCGCGCCGGTGGCGGTCACCCTGTCCGGTGGTGGAACCGGTCCGTTCGCCCGGCTCGACAGCGCGGGCGCCCGGGTGGCGTTGAGCTGGCCAGGTGGACCGTTGCCACGGCCTAAACTGACCGGCAGCACGGCGACGTACCGCAACGTGTTGCCTGAGGTCGACCTTCAGGTCACCGCGACGCTCGCGGGCTTCACCGAGGTGTTCGTCGTCCGGACGCCGAAGGCCGCGAAGAACCCCACCCTCGCGGCGCTGAAGCTGGGCTTCGCCACCGAGGGCCTCACCGTGCACAACGACCCGACGGCCAACACCCTGACCGGCGTCAACCCCGCGGGTGAGGTGGTGTTCCAGACCGCCACCCCGATGATGTGGGGCAGCGCGACGCAGGCGACCGCCGCCGAGGCCCCGGCCCGCACCAAGACGCAGAACCAGGACGAACCCGCGGCACCGCCGCTGCTCTCCGAACTGGGGCTACGGATCGCCAAGAACGAGCTGACCCTCATCCCGGACGCCACGCTGCGCACCGCCGGCCCGGAAGCGTTCCCGATCAGCATCGACCCTGAGGTCATGGCGGGCCACGCCGGCAACTGGACCACCACCGTCAGCGGCCAGTTCAAGAACAGCAAATTCTGGGGCACCGGCCTCCCGGCCGCCGACAACGCCGCCAAGGGCAACGTCAAGGTGGGCCGGGCCCCAGGCCTGAACGTGGAAACCCAATCGTACTTCCAGATGGGCACCAAGCACGTCAACGGGAAGATCATCGAGTCGGCGAAGTTCGAGATCAACGCGCTGCACGCGTGGAACTGCGCCAACCGTCCGCCGATGCAGCTCGCCCTCACCGGACCGATCTCCCCGAACACCACCTGGGAAAGGCGACCCGCGTGGCACGGCGACAAGGCCCGCCACCCGAAGCCCGCGCCGTGCCCAACCGGTTGGTACACCTACGACGTCACCGACCTGGTCCAGACGGCGGCGGCCGCCAACTGGCCCAACCTCACCGTCGGCCTACGCGCTCAGGACGGAAACGACGAGAAGCACTGGCGGCGCTTCCGGGCCGACGGCAAAGGCCCCATCATCAAAATCCAATTCCGTGAGGTGCCGCCACCACCGGTCAACCGCCCACCGGACCCTCCCGCGGGCCTGACCAGCCCGTCAGCGCCGACCTGCGGCAGCATCGACCATCCGGTCCGGGTCGGCGCCGGCGACCTGCGCTTCACCGCCCGACTCACCGACCCCGACGATGACAGCGTGCAGGGCTTCCTCGGCCTCTGGAGCGACGGCCACACCCCGGTAGGGCCCGTCTCGGGCCTGGTCGCCTCCGGCACCACGGTCAGTTGGAACCTGCCAGCCGGGGCCCTTCGGCCGAACGTCGTCTACAACTACGCCGCCCATACCCAGGACGCAAAAGGCCTCTGGGGCGACTGGAACACCCCTCGGTGCTACCTCGTGCAGGACACCACCCCACCCGAGCGCGAACCGGTGGTCACCTCCACCGACTACCCCGCCGACCCCGATCACGCCTTCGGCTCGATCGGCCGCACCGGCAGCTTCACCATCGACCGCGACGGCGTCGCCGACGTCAGCCACTTCCTCTACGGCACCCAGGACCCGCCAGCCATGCGGGCCGACCTGGGCCCGAACGGCACCGCCACCGTCAACATCACCCCAACCACACCGCAAGTGAACACCCTCTACGCCCGCTCGGTTGACATCGCCGGCAACCGCGGCCCGGTCCGGCGCTACACCTTCAACGTCGCCGGCGGCACCCCACCGGTCGGATACTGGCGCTTCAACGAACGCGCCGGCACCACCGTCGCCGACGTCGAGGGCCGCCACGACGTCACCGTCACCGGCGGCAACCGGGTGCCGGCCCGCCCCGGCGACACCGGCCGCGCCTACCAGTTCAACGGTGCCGGCGATCACGCACAAACCGCTGGGCCGGTCACCGACACCACGAAAAGCTTCAGCATCGCCGCCTGGGCGAAGGTGCAGAACACCAACTCCGGCACCGGCCTGCAGAGCGTTGTCGCACCGGTCGGCAACCAGCGTTCACCGTTCTCACTGGTCTACAACACCAGCACCCGACGCTGGGAACTGAGCCTGCGAACCACCGACGCCAGCAACGCCGCCGACCCCGCCCGGACCAACATCGCCTCCGACGTGGTCGACCCCGGGTCCTGGTACCACCTCGCCGCCACCTACGACGCCGGAACCCGTCAGGCACGCCTGTACGTCAACGGTGTCCTGGTCGAAGCCCGATCGCACCACATCACCTTCAACGCCACCGGCCCGCTCCAGATCGGCCGCTCCAAGAACGACGGAGCCTTCGGTGAGCACTTCGGCGGCCTCGTCGACGACGTCTGGGTCTGGGACCGGGTAGCGCAACCCGACGAATTGCTCGGCATCGCCTCGGACGGCGAAACCAGCAGGACCGCCGCGACCGCCACCAGTCCCGGACCCCCCTGCGCAGCCCACCACACGGCAGACAAAGCCATCGACGGCAGCATCGCCGAGGACTCCAAGTGGTGCACCAACGACCTCCAAGGCAGGATCCTCTACCTCGACCTCGTTACGGACACGACACTGCGCGCAGTCGCCATCCGCCACGCCGGCGCCGGCGGCGAAACCCACCAGTACAACTCCAAAGACTTCGATCTGCAGGTGTCAACCGACGGCCTCGCCTGGACCGGAATCGGCACCTACCGCGGCAACACCGCGGCGAACACCGTCCTGACCCTGCCCGAACCCATCACCGCGTCGTACCTGCGACTCGTCATCCACACACCGACCCAGTTCAACGACCCAACCGCCCGCATCTACGAACTCGAGGTCTACGGGTCACCATGGACCATCACCAACACAGCCCTCGGCAAACCCGCCACCAGCGAAGCCCCCACCTGCAACACCAACCAGACCGCTGACCGACTCACCGACGGCGTCACGACCGTCGCCGCCGGGTGGTGCGCCACGCGGACACCCGCCACCGCGCAGATCGACCTCGGCTCCACCACCGACATCCGCTGGATAGCCCTGCGCCACGCCGAAGCCGGCGGCGGCCCGCCCAACCAGAACACCCGCGATTACGAGGTACACACCTCCACCGACGGCAACACCTGGACCACCGTGGCCGACGTACAGACAAACACCCAACCGGTCAGCGGCCACGCCCTGGCCCTACCCATCGCCGCACGCTACGTCCGAGTGGTCATCGCCAACCCCAGTCAAAACGGTGAAATCACCGCCCGCCTGCCCGAACTGGAGGTCTACGCCTCCGAGTAGCCAAATCCGCTACGGCCTACCGGAGCGGACTGTGCACCTGCAGGACAGTCTTGGGACGGGTGACCTCGGCGAAGAAGTCGTTCCCCTTGTCGTCGACGACGACGAAGGCCGGGAAGTCCTCGACCTCGATCCGCCAGACCGCCTCCATGCCCAGCTCCGGGTATTCGAGAACCTCCACGTGGCGGATGCAGTCCTGGGCCAGCCGCGCCGCCGGGCCGCCGATCGAGCCGAGGTAGAAACCACCGTGCTGCTGGCAGGACCGGGTGACCTGCTCGGAGCGGTTGCCCTTGGCCAGCATCACCTGGGAGCCGCCGGCGGCCTGGAACCTGGCCACGTACGCGTCCATCCGCCCGGCCGTGGTCGGACCGAAGGAACCGGACGCGTACCCCTCCGGGGTCTTCGCCGGGCCGGCGTAGTAGACGGCGTGGTCGCGCAGGTACCGCGGCATCGGTTCGCCCGCGTCGAGCCGTTCGGCGATCTTGGCGTGGGCGATGTCCCGGGCCACCACGAGCGGGCCGGTCAGCGACAGCCGGGTCTTCACCGGGTACTTCGACAACTCGGTGCGGATCTCGTCCATCGGGCGGTTGAGGTCGATCCGGACCACCTCGTCACCGCCGAGCGCGTCGGCGGTGACGTCGGGCAGGAAGCGGGCCGGGTCGGTCTCCAGCCGCTCCAGCCACACCCCGGATGGGGTGATCTTGGCGACGGCCTGCCGGTCCGCCGAACACGACACCGCGATCGCGACCGGACACGACGCCCCGTGCCGGGGCAGCCGCACCACCCGCACGTCGTGGCAGAAGTACCGGCCGCCGAACTGGGCCCCGATGCCGAAGTCACGGGTCAGCTCCAGCACCGCCGCTTCGAGTTCCAGGTCGCGGAAGCCGTGCGCCAGCATCGACCCGGACGTGGGCAGGCCGTCGAGGTACTTGGCGCTGGCCAGCTTCGCCGTCTTCAGCGCGTACTCGGCGGAGGTGCCGCCGATGACGATGGCCAGGTGGTACGGCGGGCAGGCCGAGGTGCCGATCAGCCGCAGCTTGGCGTCCAGGAACTCCATCATCCGCTGCGGGTTCAGCAGCGCCTTGGTCTCCTGGTAGAGGTACGACTTGTTGGCCGAGCCACCACCCTTGGCCATGAACAGGAACTTGTACGCGTCGGGCTGCCCGTCCGGGTCCTCGGCGTACAGGTCGATCTGGGCCGGCAGGTTGCTGCCCGTGTTGCGCTCGTCCCACATGGTCAGCGGGGCCAGCTGGGAGTAGCGCAGATTGAGCCGGGTGTACGCCTGGTAGACGCCACGGGCGATCGCCTCGGCGTCCCGGCCGTCGGTCAGCACGTGCCGGCCCCGCTTGCCGTGCACGATCGCGGTGCCGGTGTCCTGGCACATCGGTAGCACCCCGCCGGCGGCGATGTTGGCGTTGCGCAGCAGGTCCATCGCGACGAACCGGTCGTTGGGCGAGGCGGCCGGGTCATCGATGATCGCCCGGAGCTGGGCGAGGTGCGCGGGACGCAGATAGTGGGCGATGTCGTGCATCGCCTCCGCGGTCAGCTGGATCAGCGCCGCCGACTCGACGGTGAGGAACCGCCGACCGCCCGGGCCGTTGACCACGTCCACGCCTTCGTCGGTGACCAGTCGGTACTCGGTCAGGTCGGCACCGACCGGCAGCAGGGGGGCGTACGAGAACGCGGCGGCACTCATGAGCGGCAAGCCTAAGCCAGTGGTCGCGGGACGTCGTACCCGCCGGGCAGGGTGTGGGACTCGTCCCTCAGCGCCCCGCCGGCCGCTGGCACGCGGGCTCCTTCGGCCCGCCGCACGGCGGTTGGGGTCCACCGGTCGCGGGCGTCCCCGCCGTCCCGTCCCCGGGCGACGCCTTCCCGGCGAAGCGCAGGTAGGCGATGTCCCGGCCCTCGCCGACCACCAGGCCGGCCGGCCCGACCGCGAGCACCCGCGCCGACGAGCGCACCTCCAGCAGCACCCGGCCGTCGGGCGGGTTCAGGGCGAGCACCCGGGGTGGGTCGGCGGCCAGCAGGACAGCCGCGTACGGGGTCAGCGCGGCCTGCGTGTCCGTCGCGGTGTCCCGCTGCCACCCGACCCGCGAGCGGCCCAGCGGGTACCCGCTGATCGAGCGGCCGTCGGGGGCACGCACCACGGCGTAGCGGTCATCCACCGCCAGGACCCGCTGCTCCCGGGCACCCCGCCAGAGGCTGCGCCCGTCGTACGCGTCGAGCAGCACCTCCCGGCCCTCGCCGACCACCCCGAGTAGCACGTTCAGCCCACCGACCGGGTCGTCGCGCTGCTCACACCCGGCTCCCTGGGTGGTACGCAGGTTGAGCCCGCTCTGCTGCCAGACCTGCTGCCCGGCGGCGGGATCAGTGGCGGTGACGGTGAAATAGCAGGTGCCGTCCCGGGCCCGGGCGCTCACCGTGACCACCCGCCCACCGACCACCACCAGCCGGTCGCCACGCGGCGGGTCGACCACCTGGACCACCCGGCCGGCCGCCGTGTCCACCACGTGCACCTTGCCGTCGGCCCGGAACCCGAGCAGCGCCGGGACGCTGACCGGTCCGCCGACGTCGGCGTTCGCGCGGGCCGCGGTGAGCAGCCGGGTCCCGGGCAGCCCGGGATTGTCGGCGAAGAGCACCAGTCCGGTACCCGGCACCGGCACCGTCCACAGTGGCTGGGCACCGCGCGGGTCCCAGGCGCTCAGCACGCAGTCCCCGGCGGCCAGGCAGCGCAGATCGAGCAGCATCGTCCGGTACGTCCACACCGCGACCGCCTCGCGGTCGCGGCGCAGTACGGTGCCGGTGTCGGCGTCCAGGACGCTGTACCCCTTGACCAGGAGCTCACCGACCGCGACGACCGCGGCGTCGCCGGCGCCGGCCACCGCCCCCCAGTCGGCGTCGGTCTGCCACAACCGCACGCCGGCCTGGATGCTCAGCGCCTCGACGGTGGTGCGGTGCTCGACGACAACGGCGGATCCGGCGACGGTCACGCTCTTGGCCATCGACCCGAGCTGTTGCTGCCACACCGGGGCCGGGGTGGACAGCGGCTGGGTCTGGTTGACCCAGGTCCACAACTTGGGGAACGGGTTCCACACGTTGGTGGCGGCCAGAATGACGACGAGCACCAGCGCGAGAAGTGCATAGCACTTCACGCAGGGACCGTCGCCCTTGGCCACGCCGCCACGGTAGCGACCCCGAGGATCACCCGGTGCGAAGGCGATCCGCCCGTGTCGATGCTATTTGCGGCATTATCGGGTGGCGGTCGGGCTGGCCTAACCGCGAGCCGTGCACGGGGCGGAGTTGACCTGGCAACGCGTCGGGGAGTTCCCGGTGCCTGTCCGGGTGAGGTGGAACCGCAGCGGCGCGGTCGCACCCGCGCCGAGGGGGGTGGCGCCGGTGAAGACGTAGCGCTGCCCGGAGCGGCTGACCGTGGGCGGCGGGGAGCCGTCGACCCACGAGGCACGCACCGCGCCGACCCCCGCCGGGAAGTCCAGCCGCACCTGCCACCCCACCGCCCGCGACGACCGGTTGACCACCCGTACCTCGCCGATGAACCCGTCCGGGAACGAGTCGACCACCTGGTAGCGCCCGGTCACCGCCGGCGGCGCCGGAGCCGGCGCGGCCGGCGGG